>NZ_LN889761.1 GCF_900009145.1 Planktothrix tepida PCC 9214 | reverse complement strand
AGAGATGAGGTCAAGCCCTCGGTCTGTTAGTGTGTCTCGGCTGCATCCATCGCTGGACTTCGACCTAACACCTATAAACGGGTGTTCTGCCCGTGACCTTACTTGGTTAAGCCAATGAGAGTAATCATCTTGAGGTGGGCTTCCCACTTAGATGCTTTCAGCGGTTATCCACTCCGCACATGGCTACCCTGCGTCTACCGTTGGCACGATAACAGGTACACCAGAGGTGCGTTCCTCCCGGTCCTCTCGTACTAGGGAGGACTCCTCTCAATACTCTTACGCCTGCACCGGATATGGACCGAACTGTCTCACGACGTTCTGAACCCAGCTCACGTACCGCTTTAATGGGCGAACAGCCCAACCCTTGGGACGTACTTCCGCCCCAGGTTGCGATGAGCCGACATCGAGGTGCCAAACCTCCCCGTCGATGTGAACTCTTGGGGGAGATCAGCCTGTTATCCCTAGAGTAACTTTTATCCGTTGAGCGACGGCCTTTCCACACAGTACCGTCGGATCACTAAGGCCGTGTTTCCACTCTGTTCGACTTGTAAGTCTCACAGTCAAGCTCCCTTATGCCTTTACACTCTGCGAATGATTTCCAACCATTCTGAGGGAACCTTTGCGCGCCTCCGTTACATTTTAGGAGGCGACCGCCCCAGTCAAACTGCCCCCCTGAAACTGTCTTGTTCCCGGATTCACGGGAACCAGTTAGAATTCTAGCCTCTCTAGAGTGGTATCTCACCGATGGCTCCATCATCCCCACAAGGATGACTTCAACGCCTCCCACCTATACTGCGCAAGAGAAGCCCGAACCCAATTCCAGGCTACAGTAAAGCTTCATAGGGTCTTTCTGTCCAGGTGCAGGTAGTCCGTATCTTCACAGACAATTCTATTTCGCCGAGTCTCTCTCCGAGACAGCGCCCAGATCGTTACGCCTTTCGTGCGGGTCGGAACTTACCCGACAAGGAATTTCGCTACCTTAGGACCGTTATAGTTACGGCCGCCGTTCACCGGGGCTTCGGTCATCAGCTTTAGGTTTCCCCTGACCGACTTCCTTAACCTTCCGGCACTGGGCAGGCGTCAGCCCCCATACTTCCTCTTTCGAGTTGGCGGAGACCTGTGTTTTTGGTAAACAGTCGCCTGGGCCTCTTCACTGCGACTTACTTTCATAAGCACTCCTTCTCCCGAAGTTACGGAGCCATTTTGCCGAGTTCCTTAGAGAGAGTTATCTCGCGCCCCTGGGTTTTCTCAACCTTCCTACCTGTGTCAGTTTCGGGTACAGGCATTGATAAATTAACGGTTTTAGGGCTTTTCTAGGAAGCTTGATGCTCTCTACTTCCCCTCCTTAGAGGGTCGGACTCCCGCCTTAGCTCAGTCTGTTTTCTCCAGACCTCAACACCTTGAACGGTTGCACCGGTAACCATCGTCCGGCTAGCACACACCTTCTCCGTCCCCCTGACCAATCTACCAATGGTACGGGAATCTTCACCCGTTGTCCATCGACTACGCTCTTCAGCCTCGCCTTAGGCCCTGACTTACCCTCCGTGGACGAGCCGTGCGGAGGAACCCTTAGGATTTCGGGGTGTAGGATTCTCACCTACATTTTCGCTACTCAAGCCGACATTCTCACTTCTGGTTCGTCCACATCTGCTTTCGCTAATGCTTCTCCCTACGCCAGAACGCTCCCCTACCAATACAATACAATCATATTCCACAGCTTCGGTACATCACTTAGCCCCTTTCATTTTCGGCGCAGCAACGCTTGACCAGTGAGCTATTACGCACTCTTTTAAGGTTGGCTGCTTCTAGGCAAACCTCCTGGTTGTCTGAGCATTCCCACCTCCTTTCTCACTTAGTGATGATTTCGGGACCTTAGCTGGTGGTCTGGGCTGTTTCCCTCTTGACGATGGAGCTTATCCCCCACCGTCTGACTGGTTGCTTTCCTCTGGGTATTCAGAGTTTGACTCGATTTGGTACCGCTCTCGCAGCCCGCACCGAATCAGTGCTTTACCCCCCAGATTTTTCTGCAACCGCTGTGCCTCAACACATTTCGGGGAGAACCAGCTAGCTCCGGGTTCGATTGGCATTTCACCCCTAACCACACCTCATCCGCCGATTTTTCAACATCGGTCGGTTCGGACCTTCACTTGGTTTTACCCAAGCTTCATCCTGGACATGGTTAGATCACCCGGGTTCGGGTCTAAAAACGATGACGACTTCGCCCTGTTCAGACTCGCTTTCGCTTGGGCTTCGACCTCTTCGGTCTTAACCTGCCATCGCCTTTAACTCGCCGGCTCATGCTTCAACAGGCACGCGGTCATCCGTTTAATCGGACTCCCACTGCTTGTAAGCTGACGGTTTCAGGTTCTATTTCACTCCCCTCCCGGGGTTCTTTTCACCTTTCCCTCACGGTACTGTTTCTCTATCGGTCACACAGGAGTATTTAGCCTTACCTCGTGGTCGAGGCGGATTCACACGGACTTTCACGGGCTCCGTGCTACTCGGGATTCAGCTTGGCTCTTCAAACTTTCGACTACAGGACTTTCACCTTCTCTGGTGCAGGTTTCATCTGCTTCGTCTAATTCTCTAAGTCCAGTCTTGCTGTCCCACTACCCCAACTGGATACCCAGTTGGTTTAGGCTGTTTCCCTTTCGCTCACCACTACTGGGGAAATCGCTTTTGCTTTCTTTTCCTCGGGCTACTAAGATGTTTCAGTTCGCCCGGTTCGCTCATCTACATCTATGGATTCAATGTAGTGTTTCTAGGTTGCCCTATTCGGATACCTCCGGCTCATTGCTTGCTTCCCGCTCCCCGGAGCTTTTCGTCGGTCGCCACGTCCTTCTTCGCCTCTGTGTGCCAAGGTTTCCACCGTCAGCCCTTTCTATCTTGACCAATTCTCTTTTT
>NZ_LN889760.1 GCF_900009145.1 Planktothrix tepida PCC 9214 | reverse complement strand
AATATAGCAATCCCAAATAGATTGTAATAATTTAAAACTGATATGAAACAGCCAGAAGTATTATCCCTGTTCCCTGTTCCCTGTTCCCTGTTCCCTAGCGCGTAGCTTTATAATTTTTGAATCGCCCATTTTGCCCTGGCTCGAACAGAAGTCGTTTCATCATTATTCACGATATATTCTAACTGTTCTTTAATTTTAGCGAACCATTCAGGCTGGGTTTCATGCAGAGCAATTGCTAAACCTTGTAGACCAAAAACCCCTGCATATCTGACAATCCATTCCGGGTCTTGTGATGTTTTTTGTAATATCATTAAAGTTTTAAATTGAGCATCAGGAATTTGTTCTGGGGGTAATTTATCCCATTGAATCATTCCTAATCCTCTGGCGGCGGCGCGACGAACACTTAAGGAGAAATCGCTTCCAGCAGATTCTAATAAAACTTCTAATGCACGGGGATCACCAATACCCGATAAGGCACGAACCGCCCAAGCTCTTGCCCCATAATTATAACCATCTAATTGTTCTAATAAAGGAATAACCGCAGGTTCACCCAGTTGAGTTAATCCATCAACCGCAGCCACCGCAGCCCCAGGATTATTATAACCTAAAACGTTAATTAATGTGGGAATTGATTCAATAGAATTAGCTTTTACTAAAGAAACAACCGCTTTCAATAAAGAGGCAGCAGAATCAGCTTGTTCAACAGCTTGAATTAAGGGTTGTACACTCATAATCTTAAGTTTCGCTTTCAGGTTTTAGGTAAAAAATAAGGGTAGTTTTTTATAAAAGAGAATCCATTAATTCCATCACTTCAATGGCTGATTCAGATAATCTAAAATCAGCACTATCTATGAATTGATGTTCTAAAATACCTTTTAACGCAATTAATTTTAAACTATTTTCTGCTAAGGTTTGGGCGATGGCTTTTGCCGCTGGTAAATACCCAATTGCACCTAAATCCATTAAAGCCGTGCGACGTAATGTTAAATCATTTCCTTTTAACGCCTCAATTAACCGTTCTCCATAACTATTGTCTCCGGTTAATTGATACAGGGCTCTCAGTGCTGCATACTGAACTTTAGGAATAGGATGCTCGATAAAGGGTTGAACTAAAGGAATCGCAACCGTCGCTTTTAAAGCTCCTAATGCTTCTAAAATTGCATCATAAGGTTGGACTAAATAGGGTTTTCCAGGGACACGTTGAGCAACTGCGACTCCCCCTTCTAATAAGTTCATTAAGCCGGAAATACAACGCTCATCTCCTAACTGTTCTAAGGCTTGAGTCGCTGCTTCCCGCACATAAACATCAGAACAATCTAAACATTCAATTAAGGCTAAAACTGCTCGTTTATCGCCGAGTTTTCCTAATGCTCTGGCTGCATTTCGGCGTAAGGGATAACCTCCTTCTTCCGTGCGATCAGATTCATCCTTTAAGGCTAGAATTAACGCATCTACCGCCGCAGGTTCATTGACGCGAAAACGCCCTAACCACCAAGCTGCATAATAACGACGTCCTAATTCTTCATGCTGAAGATTAGCGATCGCTTGTTCTATGGTTAAAGATTCCTCCGCTTGAGCAATATTTTTATCCGATGATTCGTATCCCAAATTGTCCATAGGTTAAATTCTGTTTTTCTCAACCTTACCATGAAAATCCTGGGGACGGAATAGTAGAAATTGAATTTTGTTTCTGACTTAATATAAAAAAATGGTTAGCTGTTTTACGTTTTAAACAACTAACCACAGATTTTAATTTAAAAATTAAACTAGGGTCTATTCACTTGTTAAATTTCGGTCTGAATTTCTAACAACTGAACTAGAGAATAATCACGATTATTCAGGACTGGAAGTTAAAGGTTGAATACTCACAATTTTTGCTCCCATCCGCGTTAAACGCTGCATTTCTTGGTTCATGCGGTTGTAAGGGACAGTAATAAATTGGCTGGAGCTAGAACGAATCTGATACTCCGTTTTGTCAGTTTCATTGGATTGACGTAAACCGACAACTTCGTAGCGAAAAAAGCGATTTCCCGATGGGGAACTCGATGATTGTCCAACAGCAATTTGACCTAACATGAGTTTAAATTTATCCAAAAACAGTTCTACAAACTTGACAAAAAGGGATCGCTAGATTAGCAATCCCTGGTTTTTCAGCAATCCTACACAGGAGTGACGCTGGCTACTTTCCCACCTTGGCGTTGAATTTCCTGAAGTAAAGGAGATAACTGTTCGTAAGCAACAATAAAAGATTTGCTGCTCCGACGAACTTTCGGATAGCGACGTTCACGAATTCCAGCCACTTCCACCCGATAACTACGGCCTTGTGCTAAGACACCACCGGTACTAAATCCAGTGGTTGGAACCACAGCTTGTCCAGAAGCCCGATAAGACCAACCTTCGTTACCACCGGAGGGGCCAACAATGGTAGAAACACTATTGGAACCCAGTTCTGTGGCTAAACGGGAGGCATTTCCTTCTAATTGAGAGCGATCGCTATTGGCATAACCCCGATACAACCGGAAGATGCGAGTAAAGCCAACGGTTCTTTGTCCCCGTTGAACTTCAAAGGCGCGATAGTAGGGAACCACATTTTCCCCAAAGCTTTCCAGATATTCGGCTGAATCAATATAAGAATCAATATCAGCGTCATAACCTTGATTTTGATATAAATCCAAGTGAAAAATCACTTCAGATTCATCATAGGGGGCACGACCCAATAAATGTTTGTAATTGAGTTCAATTACACGGGTTTGGAAATTCGGGTAGAAAAACTTGGTTTTGTACAGTTCCGATTTAGCAACGGAGCGCACAAACTCCCGCACAGTGATGCTGCCATCACACAACAGAGATTCAGCACTTTTGAGGCGCTCAGAACTCATTAAATAATCGTTACCCAAAAGTTGGCGGTAAACCGCACGAATGACTTGTTGGGCATCGTCTCTGCTCCAATCTGGACGCAGTTCAACACGAGGCGCTTCTTGAAACGCAGTTGTTCCGAGCCTAGATGCTGCTGTTGTAATAGCCACCTAAAATCCTCCTCTTATTAACGTGAGTTAGAATTGAGTTGCGAATGTAGCGTGCAACGATTCCGGTTGAAAGGTTTGTTACCTAGAGGGTTAGAGTCCAAGCTTGCCCGATGAACAGTCAGCTAGAACTCTAACCCCTTAAGCACAAACCGGCATTCAGGTTTTAATGAATGAGATTATGCCAACGTAATTCTCATCACCCGTCCCCCAGCACGATGAATTCGCTGCAACTGAGTAGACAGTTGGTCATAGGGTACGGTATATTCAGTGGTAGTACGACGCACCTGGGGTAGCGACTGTGTTGCTTTTTGCATAACAGTGAGGCGGTAAAGTTGTCCACGATTACCGCCTGTCGTACCTCCTAAGCTTTGCCCACTAGCAGGAGTTTGAATCGGAGAAGCTAAATTCCGAGCTAATTCCCAAGTTAAACGACTTTGCTTTTGGTTTTGAGCGCGATCGCTGCTGGCATACCCACGATAAAGGGTAAATAAACGGTTAAAACCAACGGTTTTTTGCCCGTCTTGGGTAGAAAATCCCCGATAATAGGGAACGATATTTTCCCCAAAGTTTTCCAGATATTCAGGAGAGTCGAGGTAAGAGTTGATTTCTGCCTCGAAACCTTCGCTGGTGTAGAGATCAACGTGAAACGCAATCTCTGACTCATCGTAAGGCGCACGGCCCAAAAGATGTTTGTAATTTAACTCGATAAACCGAGTTTGAAAGTTAGGGTAAAAAAACTTAGTCCGGTAAAGCTCGGATAAAGCAATAGCTCTGACAAAATCCCGAACGGTAATTTGTCCTTGGCGGAGTAAAGATTCCGCGCTTGTGAGCCGTTCCCGTAACATCAGGTGTTCGTTGCCCATCACCTGACGATATGCTGCCACAATCACGGTTTGCACATCTGCTTCCGTGTAGTTGGGGCGCAGTTCTACGGGTTTTGTTTCTTCGAAAGCCCGGATACCAAGTCGGCTACCCTCAAGCAAGCCAACCATAGCTTTATGCTCCGTAAGAGATCTTCAAAATTGAGAAGACAAAAAAGAAAACTTTGTTAATGTGGGAGACAAACCCCAATAATCAAAGATGCCCGGAGCGCTAAACAACCGTTAACCCAGTTGCTAACAGCTACTTACCGCTCCGAGCATCAAACGCGAGCTTGTCTAGCTCAGAGCGTTGATCGCATAATCAATGTAGGAGTTGGCTTCAACAGCCGCGTCACCGCTGAGACCATGGTTGGCTTTGATGTACTTCAGAGCTTCAACATACCAGCTAGGAGACAGTTCAAAAGTCCGGTTGATTTCATCAACACCAGCAATCAGGTATTCGTCCATGGGCCCTGTACCACCAGCAATTAAGCAGTAGGTGACCATCCGGAGGTAGTAACCGATGTCACGAGCGCATTTGCCTTTACCACGTTCGCTAGAAGCGTAGTTGGGCCCTTGCATTTGGGTGGTGTAAGGGAACTTGTTATACACTGCTTGGGCAGCACCACTGACCAGGCTATCGGCTTTATTGCTCAGAGCTTTAGCAGCTTCTAAGCCGGCTTTGGCTTGACGGAAACGTCCGAAAGCCACTTGCAGTTCAGTGCTGCTTAAGAAACGGCCTTGAGAATCGGCGGTGGTTACTGCTTCAGTCAGGGGGGTTTTCATGCTTGAATTATCTCCCGATGTGGTTTACAAAGTTGAGGTACAAATTGAAGTCATTTAATTAGACTTCTATGGATTTATGAAAATCAGATTTTTGAAAAATTAGGCAACAGCAGCCGCAGCGCGATCAAAGTAGCTGGCGATTTCAGAAGCCAGGGCGCTACAATCTCCAGGAGTGATTCCTGCGGGATCGTTGACGATAGCCAGAGCGGCATCTTTCATTTTGCCAACGCCAACAGCAACGGAAGCACCAGGAACGCCTAAAGCCAGGTAGGTTTCACGCAGACCGTTTAAGCAACGATCATCAAGAACGCTAGCATCTCCAGCGAAAACTGCGTAGGTGACATAACGTAAGATGATTTCCATGTCACGTAAGCAAGCAGCCATACGACGGTGGGTATAAGCATTACCGCCAGGAGCAATCAGTTGGGCTTGCTCATCAAACAAAGAGCGAGCAGCATTGGCAACGATGGTGGAAGCACTACCGGTGATGCGGTTAACAGCGTCCAAACGTTTGCTGCTTTCGGCAACCAATTGGTTCAGGGCATCGATTTGGCCGGCGCTTAACAGTTCGCCGCGTGTATCAGCTTGAGAAACTACCTTGGTGAAGGCATCAAACATGGATTAATCTCCTACTTGACTTGCTTAACTTTGTTTTCGACTCAAAGTGAAATGATGAGTTTTTTTGTTCGCGACTCCTGAGAGCCTCTCTAATTTGGCTTTTGCTACTTTTTGGGAGCAACCGTAGCCTTACTTAGAGGAACCTTAGAAACTTTACACCATTTTATGAAAGGACAGTAAACTTTTTTAATCAAATGTTAATCAATTGTTGGGAGACTAACATTTGGCTGTTGTCTTTGCCCTTCAGATATTAGTTATACAACGCTATCGCAAATTGTTGCGTTAAAATTTATTAAGAAGTGTATCTTTCATGAAGATTCCCATCAGAAATCCATGATTTTACTTAAGTAAAAATACTCATTTTACAAGAGAGATAATACAGATTTAACCCCTGATTAGCCCAGAAAATCCCTTTGTAGCCTGTCGTCTGTTAACACTCAACGGTCAACCGTCAAAAAAAATCTCCGCACCTTAAGGTCGGAGACTCTGTAGAAGGCTTAATGGCTGTCCAACCTACCTCAATATCGAATTCGTGGGTCAATGCAGGCATTGAGAACATCAATCAGAATACTGGCAACAACAACAATGGCTGCGAAAAACACAACAATCCCCTGCACCGTCGGATAATCCCGGAAACTAATCGCTTCATATAACCGATTAGCGAGTCCTGGCCAGGAAAAGGTCACTTCCGTTAAAATTGCTCCCCCCAATAACGCGGCAAAGGTTAAACCCAAAACCGTAATCACCGGAATCATGGCATTTTTCAACGCATGGGCCACAACAATTCGCAATTCGGGAATCCCTCTAGCCCTAGCGGCTTCCACATAATCCGCCTTTAACGTTTGTTTGAGATTCACCCGCACAATTCGTTCAAAAATACCGCTTAACAATAACCCTAATGTTACAGAGGGTAAAAACAAGTAATACAGTGATACCCCCAATTGCATCCAATTAAGCGTCAACAAACTATCCAGGGTATATAATCCACTCCAACCTTCAGGGGCCGGAACCGTTACCGGAAACCGAGTTCCTAAAGGAAACCAACCCAACTGCACCGCAAATATTAACTGAAACAGCATCCCGGCCCAGAAGGGAGGAACCGCATAGGTAATGATTCCAAATAAACGCCCTCCCGTATCCCAAACCGTATCAGGATGGGAGGCTGCCACTGCCCCAACAGTAATTCCCACCACTAAAGCGATAATCATACTAAATAGAGCCAGTTCAACTGTTGCCGGAAAATGAGCTTGAATAATTTCCCAAACCGTTTGTCCGCGACTGGTGAGGGACGTTCCTAAATCGAAATGGAGGAGTTTCCCCATATAGTCGAAATATTGTTGCCACAAAGAACCCTTTAAACCCAATTGCGATCGCAAGGCTTCTTTGGCTGCTTCCGGCGCACGGGAACCCAGAATCGCATCTACCGGATCACCAGGGGTAGCGCGTAGCAGCAGAAAAACCACTGTGGTAATTGTCCACAGCATCAGGGGAGCCAGCAGTAAACGAGTAAAGACGTAATATTGTAAAGCTCTCGAACGAGACATATCAGTGATCAGTTACCAGTTATCAGTTATCAGTTGTCAGTTAACAGTCAACTGTCAACCTTTAACAGTCAACTGTCAACCTTTAATGTCCAAGTAACGATTCAAAGGTATTGCGAAGAAATTTGAGGTCAGCGACTCTGGCGACTAAGAGGTTTTCCTGTCCAGCATCTTCTAGGCGAGTTTTCCAATATTGAATGCTGTCGGCATTGTTCATCCAAAACTGAATTACCGTATCAACAGCTTGATCAACATTCCAGCCCCGTTGAGAAGAAACTGTCTGTACAGATTCAATAAAAGTATCCAGGGTACATTTACGATTTCCCAAGTATTCAACCCCTGGGGCGGGTTGTTCGGTTAATTCTTGTTGTTGATAAAAAAAAGAAAGAATGGGAGAAACACCCACTAAATCGAAGGTGTATGGCATAGGTTCCTCCTGTCCATTTTTAATGTCCGTTGGTTATACCAAGTTTTCAGGGTAAAGAACGTAATTTTACTTACAAGTTACCCAGATTTTTTTGATTGTAATGCAGATTTTGTAAAAATTTACAAGTAGGGTTTTCTCTACCTCAAAACCAGAAAAAAGATTAATTTTTGATTGAAATTTTAATTCAGGATTTTAGGATTTATTAAGGTTTTAAGTCAGTGGGTCGATTGCAATTGAACAACATTTGTGATTCTTCTTCAGACAGATAAATAGGTTCCACAGGAATATGAGTTAACCATCGTTGAAAAGATCTTCCCCCTGGAGCCATAAAAGCTTGTAACTGGGAATAAGCAGAACGGCGATAAAACCCACATAACGGTTCCCATCGCGACTGACTTTGAGGAACAACCGCTAAAACCGTATCAGAAACAACCGTTAAATGACTTTGCCACCGTTGAATCATCGCAGGTTGTAACAACGGTAAATCACAGGCTAATAACCAAATCCAATCAAAGGGAATTTCTAATAATCCTTGGCACAATGCAACTAACGGCCCTTGGTTCGGTTCCGTCTCTAAGAGAACTTCATAATCTTCCGTTAATAGGGTTTGATAGCGTTCCGGCCAAGGTGTAGCAATATATACTTTTTGGCTACAAGTAGCCGCCACTTGATACACTCGCTGAAGCAAAGGTTTTCCTTCATACAGGACAAAAGCTTTATCCTCACCCATGCGAGAACTTTGGCCCCCTGCCAGAATTAAAGCTGCAATTGAAAGATGATTGATCATGGGTCTTGAGGTAATACCTAGGGCTAAAGTTCTCTATAGCGCTACTTGAAGAGGGAACAGGGAACAGGGAACAGGGAACAGTAAGAAGTGAAAGGGTTTCAGGGTTTAAAAATGTCCTAAACGATGAATTTCCTGCAATTTAGCGTGAACTTTCCCTTGCGTTAGTAAAGATTCAGCTTCGGATAATCCCGATTCTAAATTAGGACAAACCCCAGAACGCCACAAATAAAAGCCCCCATTCCAAAGGGCTGCTTTCATGAATTCACTGTTGTGACCCGCTAAAACCCCTTGGATTTGTTCAATTAAAATCGAAGTCGAGGGTAGAGGAATTTCTTTCCCTGCGAACCCATAATCACGGGGATGCAATAATAACCGTTCCAAGAAAACATCCTCTCCCGTCGGATGAGAATTTTGTCCTTCTACTGGGGTAGAGTCTTTAATCTGTTTTGTTCCGAGGCTCGGTTGACGTAACCCAATAATACAAGTGCGATCGCGGGGTAAATCACAACTGCCTTCTAATCCTTTGACTGTAATAAATTCCGTCACCCCCCGCAATTGAAAGGCTTCTCGAAACAGGGTTTCTGTCGGGGGATGGACATACCCACAAACCACTGTTGCTTGTCCTAAATAAGGTTTCCACATCAATTCCATTGTTGCTAACGGAGGACGTTTGCCAATTTCTCGACGATAGGTGACTAAGCGTTCGGCTTCTGGGAAATGTTGAGGAAGATAAACAAACCCTAAACCCAACTGTGTAAACATCTGTTGAGTTTGTACTAAGGATAATTTAGACCAGTCCACCCCCAACCCTTGCCAAATTTCAATTAAAGGAATACCTTCTTTAGTTGGCATTCGTTGGCCCCCATGTAAAATTACCGGAACCCCTGCGGTGATTAAAATTAAAGCCGTTAAGGGAGCAAAAGGAGCCGTGCGAGACCGACCATCATAGGGACAACCCAACACCATTGGCGCAGAAGCAACCAACTGAAGTTGAGGGCCGATTTCTTCATAAGCATCTAACATTCCGGCTAATTCTTCACCGGTCGGACGTCGGATGCGATGAGCAATCAAAAAGGCACCAATTTGAGCCGGAGTTGCCTCCTGCAATAACATTAATCTCAAGGCTTCTGCCACTTGGGAACGACTCAACGCCTCACTGGTATGGGTTCCACTACCCACTTGACGAAGTAACTCTCTAAATCGATCACTCATACCGATGTGGTGTTGACTGTTGACTGTGTATAGACGTGCCATGACACATCTCTACTGACGGTTGACCGTTGACTGTTACCGACAACCGACAACCTATTTTTGAACTTCAGCTTAATCGTAGCGTTTTTATTATTTCGACAGAGGGGTTTCGGGATTCAAAGAATTAATTGATCCATCGAGTTGATCAGGAAGACTCTCATGAACCAGTTGCCAAAAATAAGCAATGGGGGGAATTTGCATTCGATCAGGTGTGGTGACAATCACCACTTCACGAGTCCAAGTTGTATCCCCGTCCGCAGGAATTAACATAGAGGGAGTAGAACTCGCGATTAAAGGTTTAGAGTTGGCAAAGGGTAGGGGTGCTAACCCACGAACAGCTAAGGTGGGATCAGTTCGTGCTTCTAGTAAGGCAGAATAGGGCAATAAAGCAATAAGTTCGCCTTGACGAATGACCCCTCGAAACCCATCCAATGTATTTAACTCTAAAACTGCATTCAGCTTGGCTCCAGCTTGAGTAAACTTTTCTTGAACTAAACGCTGCATTCCATAACCATCTTTAAAAACCACTTGCGGATAACGAGTTAACTCATGCCAAGGAACTTGAGAATATTGAGTTAACGGGTGGTTACTGGCCATTAAGACTTCAATGGGTTCTTGATAGAGAATATCGACTAAAAGTTCTGCACTGGCTGTAAAAGAACGATTATTCATAATAATGGCGATATCAACTAATCCATCCTTAAGCACTTTTAACGCGCGATCGCTTCCCAAGGATGTCACCCGCAACTGAACCTCTGGATAGGCATAACAAAACTTCTGCAAAACCGGGGGTAAATAAGAGGAACAAACCGAATGAATGGCTGCAACACAGAGTTCAGGTTGTTTTCCCATCAGCAGAGACGCTAATTCCTCTTTCGCACTGTCCCAGGTTTGGCAAATTTTGCGCGCATAGGGCCAAAAGCGTTCACCCCCAATGGTTAATTTAGCCTGAGCCGTGCGGTGAAATAAAGGTAAACCCAGTTCTTCCTCTAGTCCCTGCACCTGTCGGCTAATGGTTGATTGAGTGACCCCGCATTTGCGTGCTGCTTGTTGAAAGCTTCCCGTCTCAGCAACAGACAGAAAAGATTGCAGTTGCTCTAAACGCATACAGACAGTTATCAGTTATCAGTTATCAGTTATCAGTAAACAGTTAGATGACTGATTACTAATCAACAATAATAGATTTACTCATTCCATTTAGTAGAGATTGATACAGGTTTGATAATTTCATCCTAAACCTCGGAATTGATCAAGAATTGGAGTAACCCCTGAAGAGCTTACCCAGTTAATTTACCATTCGGATAACGCTTTTAAAATCTCTTGTTTGATATCGGGATTAATATTTTCTTGATTTAATAAATTTTGTAAATATTGATAAGTTTGTTCAGACTTAATTTGCTTAAAAGCTGAAATACAATGATACCGAACTGAGGGATTGGCATCAGCTAAAAGTTGGATTAAGGGCTCAAGAGCAGATATTAATCCTAATTTTCCTAATCCTACTGCAATTAATTGTTTGATTTTAAGATCAGAAATAGCGGGATGATGGCAATTAATTAAATTAATCAAAATTTGAGCAGCTTGTTCTCGCAATTCTATCATTTTAATCTGCCCTATCCCCTGAATAATTTCTTGAATTAAAGTGATTTCTACAGGTGTAAGACTAGGCGCATTCAGATTAAATCCAGGATGGAAGCTAAAAATAATTTCCTTTAAAAAACTTAAACTTTGAGGCGTTTCAATCCATCCCAATGAACGAACCCCATCTATTTTTAAAGACAGGGGAACATTAGGAGATTGTACTTGTTCAAATAATGCTGTTGCTGCTTCATCAGTTTTTAAACGGGATAAAGCTAATTGAGCTTGTTGGCAAACTTCCGGTCGAATATCCCATAATAAAGGTTTAAGTTTCTCGACTAAATTAATATTTTCTAATAAATCTATTCTTACCCCTAATCCAATAACTGCTTCTTTTCTCACATTAGCAACCGGATCATTTAAAGCCTCTAATAAAACTGGAATGACTCTGGGATCATGAAAACTTCCTAACGCTTCAATCGCGATCGCTCGAATCTCAGGATTAGAATCATTAACAACCGTTAATAAGGGGGTAATAATTTCAGAATGGCGAATTTGAGCTAAGGCAACTGTAGCTAATCGTTTAGACTCCTCTTTTTGTAATAATTCCATGAGGGGTTTAATGGCTGAAGTTCCTAAATTGGCTAACGTAATAGCCGTTATTTCCTGAAGTGATAGTTCTTCTTCTGTTGCCTCTATTTTAGCAGTTTTGAGCAGATTAATTAAAGGTTCGACGACTAATTCTGATTTAAACTGTCCCAAAATTCGAGCCACAAACCAACGCATTTCTACATCAGTCGTTTCATCTTGTAAAATATTGAGAAGAGGCTCTAGGGCAATGGTTCCTAAATCAGGTAAAATTTTACTGATTTCCCATCGCTGTTGAAAATCTCCCTGTTCTAACTGAGTTAAAACTAAATTAAGTACAGCTTCGGGATTTTGTTCTGAAAAATCAATCACTGTTAATCGCTAATTGTTAATGGTTGACTGTTGACTATTGGCTGTTAATCGAGAACCAACAACTCTTATAATTGTAGAACATTCATGCAACACTTTCACTATTCTTCCCTGATTAATGCGCCTGTAGAAGTCGTTTGGGAGTTTCATACCCGACCGGATATATTGCAATTGTTAACTCCTCCTTGGCAACCTGTAGAAATCGTGCGTCGGGAAGGGGGTTTAGAAGTAGGAGCAATTTCGGAATTTAGAATATTATTAGGGTTTATTCCGGTGCGATGGGTAGCGGTTCATACCGAATGTAAACCCTTTGAGTTATTTACCGATGAACAACAAGAAGGAATTGTAGAAAGTTGGGTACATCGACATCAATTTATTGCTGAAAATGGTAAAACTCGCCTCACCGATAACATTACTTATTCTCTACCCGGCGGAGAATTGGCAGAAAAAATATTAGGCTGGTGGGTCAATAGTCGCTTAGAAGATATGTTTCAATATCGTCATCAAGTCACAAAAAAAGAATGTGAGACGGGTTAACTAAAACCTAATATTAGCTCGAATGAGTTGATAGGAACCTGCTTGATCAAGAATTTTATATTGATTCGGTTTTAATCCAATATTCGTTAATTCACGGGGATGTCCAAGAATTAAAATAGTTTTAGGGGAAGAATTTTGAACCTCTGGGCTGTTAATATAGTTAATCGCATCAGTCGGTTCAGAAGCGTATTGAACTGGATGTTGAGTATAAAAAACTAAACTGGGTTTTTTAAAGCCAACCATCATTAATTCTTCTCCTAATTTTCGCTCTTGTACAACGGTTTGGGCGAGATGTCTTAAAGGTTCTTGACGATGGTGATCAAGTAAACTATGGGTAGGAGTTGCTGCCCAGATAAAAAAGACGATAAATCCTAGGATATTAACAATAAAAAGTCCTGAAATTCGCCGTTTCCACCAACTTATTATTATTCCTAATGTGGTTATTCCCCAGATTAAAGCAGATCGATTTAGGAGTCCAGAGGTTTGTAAATCCGTCCTAAAATTGGGCATATCTGCATCATATCCAAGCAAGTTTTTACTAAAATAACTAACAACTGAAGCACTAAAAACCAAGAGAATATTGAAAATGATAGATAGAGAAAACGCTTTAGGAATAGCACCAGCCAAACTAACATTAGGATTAACGAGATGATTGTTTTTTATTAAATTGTGCCAAAATAGAGAAATTAATAAAGCTGAAGCAGGTATCAGAGGTAAAATATAACTGGGGAGCTTGGTAACAGCTATAGTAAAAAATATAAAAATTCCAGCAAACCAAAAAACAGAAAATAATGGCAATTGTTGAATTCGAGATTGACGTTTCCAAGCTCGGCGTTTCCAAAATTTTGTTGAAGCGATCGCAATGGGTAAATAGACAGAAAATGGAGCAAACCCTATTAAAACTACAATAAAATAGAAATACCAAGGAGCCGCATGGTGATTAACGACGCTAGTAAATCGCTCAAAATTGTGATAACCAAAAAACGAATTAATATAGCTTTTACCATTAATCAAAGTTACTAAAATATACCAAGGTAGAGTCATCACAACAAAAATTAAGCTTCCTTGCAAAGGACGCATTTCTTGTAAAACTTCGTATCCTTTTCCAATATAAATTAAAAATGAACCAATAATTAAAACAGGTAAAACAATTCCCACAGGGCCTTTTGTTAAAACCGCTAAGGCGACTAAAATATAAAAAGCTAAATACCAATAATTTGCTCGATTTTGGGGTAGAGTTAAATTTTTAAATCCTACAGAAGAATCTTCTTGAAATTCTAACTCAGATATTTTCGCTTCATCAGTTGCATATCCTAGAAAAAAAGCCAATAAAGCTGACCCCATACAACCTGTTAATAACATATCCGAAACCCCAATTCTTGCCCAAGCCACAATTTCAGGATTAAAAGCCATCAATATAGCCCCCATCCAAGGTAAAGGGTGCAAAAGAACTGTCATGAAACGAGGTTTGTAAACGGGAGAAATTAAGCCTTGTATTTCCTGTCTTTTAACGGTATAAAATTGCGTTTTCTCAACATAATAACTTAATGTATAAAATCCCAAACCAATTAGAATAAAAGCCGAAACTGCTGAAGGGAGACGAACCCCCCATTCATTGACCCCAACTATTTGATAAGTAATTGCCATTAACCAATAAATTAAAGGCGGTTTATCGAAACGAGTTTCTTCATTAAAATACGGGGTAATCCAATCCCCTGTAACTAACATTTGACGGGCAGCTTCTGCAAATAAAGGTTCGGTTTCATCCAATAAACCCAGATTTCCTAAATTCTGAAAAAAAGCCAACCCACTGATTAAACCCAACCCCAAAATCGCCAGGAGAAATGGAAACCAACGGGTTTTAATTTGATTTGAAAAAAGGGTTTTAATCTCTCGATCTGAACTTAGTTTCATGGGGGAAGGACACAGGTGGTAACTGTTGACTGTTGGCTGTTGACTAACACCCAACTCAATATATCAATTAGTTATTATCACCTATTTGGGCAACCGAAATAATCTTACTATTGCCTATTTTCCAGATGAAAATTCATCCAGTGTCCTAGTGGGTTGTATGACCAACTGCCATTCCTTACTTTCAGGCTTCCAGACTGGGAAGGGGGTTTCCCCGACAATATAAGGCCCCCAGTAATAGCGAGAACCATCCGGTGCAAAAACAATCAAAATATCGCCAGATTTGAGAATTAAATCTTTTTCTGGGAGGGACAAAATCAACCCTTCTTGACTGCCTTCTTCCGGCGCAAAATCCCAATGGACGGGTTCGGTGTTGCCCACAGATGAACGAGTGAGTAAGGCTACACGCACCGGATGTTCCGTGAGGTTACTGACTCGGAATGACCCTTGGTGATGGTTTGTGGAAATGGCAGGAGGTGACAGTTTGGGGGGATTATTCCCCAATTTGGGAGAAGGAACAGGGGGTCTTTCTGACGCAGGTGGCGCTGGAATAGAGGTTTTAGGAAACGTTGTTGAGAGGGGGGCTGAGAGAGATAAGGCCACCTGTTCGGAAGATTTTCGTTCCGTTGACTGGACACAATAGCGAAATAAGAATTGCCTTAAACTAATTAAAGTTAATAAAATAGTTCCAGTAATTAGAAAGGCTGGATACAGTTTAGCTTTCATAATCTTTCGTTTTAAACCCGCTCATTAATTCCATTACTCTCTACACCGTCTTTTATGCAAAATACCCGTCTCAATCGGCTTGTAACTGTTATCAATGCACTACTCCGACGATGGTTGTTAAATCCTTGGCGACGGATTTCGCTCCTCATCATTAGTTTGTTATTTGGTTTTGCCCTAGCACTGGCTATTTCTGCAATTGCGGGACAAAATGCAAATATAGATGTAACTGTGGCTTTAATGGTCTCTATCCTAGTAGAAGGGGTCAACTGGTTAGCCTACAGTAGTCCCAACCGTTTGCGACAATCCTTTTGGGTTGAAAACCTGAATGCACTCAAAATGGGTTTGTGTTATGGGTTATTTTTGTTAGCATTCATGTTGGGTTCATAAAACTAACATTTTTTATGTTTCTGTGATTGTCTATGATAGAAATTTTGCAAGCTTGGGCTGATGGACAACCCCCCCATTCCACAGATTTAGAGCTTTTAGAACAGTGGGAACTGTCTGATTCTAAACAAGCGATATTGTGGGGAATCACACCGGAAAATATTAGGCGGAAATTACAAGGGCGATCGCATCTTTTTTATAGACTTTTTCAAGAGAATCTTGATTTCCCTATATTATCCCAACAGTTAGAAACCCTCTGGAAGTTTTGGCTTCCGTTTGCGACCCAACTGGCTGAGTCTCGTCAACAGTTAGGTCGTCCTCTGGTTCAAGGAATATTAGGAGGACAAGGGACAGGGAAAACAACTCTAGCGAAAGTCTTAACTCAGATTTTGTCTCTTTTTCACTATGACACAATCAGCTTGTCCTTAGACGATCTGTATAAAACTTATTTAGAACGTCAACAGTTACAAAGGGTCGATCCCCGGTTAATTTGGCGGGGGCCACCTGGAACCCATGATGTTGAATTGGCAATACAGGTGTTAGAACAATTGCGTCAACCCTTACCGAATCAAACCATTGCTATTCCTCGATTTGATAAGTCATTATGGCAGGGTGCAGGTGATCGCATTTCATCGGAATTTGTTACAGGAATTGATATTATTTTATTTGAAGGCTGGTTCGTGGGATGTAGACCCATTGATCCACAACAATTTAATTCTGCACCTGAACCCATTATTACCCTCACCGATCAACAATTTGCCAGGGATATGAATGAACAGTTAAAACAATATATTCCTTTATGGGAAAAATTAGATCAATTAATGATTTTAAATCCGGTCGATTATAAACTATCAAAACAATGGAGAATTCAAGCTGAACATGACATGATTTCAACCGGAAAATCAGGCATGAGCGATGCAGAAATCAGTCAATTTGTTGATTATTTTTGGAAAGCCCTACATCCCGAATTATTTATAAATCCATTAATTAAAAATCCTAAGTTAGTTAATTTAATTGTAGAAATCAACCCCGATCATTCCCTTGCCAATATTTCCAGAAACCAGTAAACTGATAACTGATAACTGATAACTGATAACTGATAACTGATAACTGATAACTGATAACTGATAACTGATAACTGATTAAGATCGCCGAATATTAAAACAACACCATTCTTGCCGACGCCATAAGGTAGCGACAACCCAACCATTTTGCTCTAAAGTATCTGCAATGGGTTTAGCTTGATCCATTAAAATACCGCTTAAAACCGCCCAAGT
This sequence comes from Planktothrix tepida PCC 9214, assembly GCF_900009145.1. Taxonomy (NCBI): domain Bacteria; kingdom Bacillati; phylum Cyanobacteriota; class Cyanophyceae; order Oscillatoriales; family Microcoleaceae; genus Planktothrix; species Planktothrix tepida. Next base: position 32,585 of record NZ_LN889760.1, on the reverse strand, counting down.
ATTTTTCTTAGAGATCGCATTAAATTGAGGAATTAAATCAATAATAACTTCTGCTAAAATATTACAAACAATACCATCAACTGGTTGTTCTGCCACCGAAATGATCTGTTCTATACTTCCATCTTGAATAATAATTTTTTCCGGTGGAATTTTGTTTAATTCACAATTTTCTTTCGTAGAACGAGTCGCTAACGGATCATTATCAGCCGCATAAACCTTTGATGCGCCTAATAAAATTGCCCCAATTGATAAAATACCCGAACCACAACCAATATCTGCAATCACCGCTTGGGTGGGTTCTCCCCCTAATCGCATTTCTAAAGATTCTAAACACAGTTGAGTCGTGGCGTGGGTTCCGGTTCCGAAGGCAACCCCTGGATCTAAGCGTAATAAAATTCGATCACAATGTTCGGGTAAGGTTAACCAAGCTGGATAAATTAAAAAGCGATCGCCAATAGGGGTCGGTTCCCAATGTTGTTTCCAAGCCGTTGACCAGTCCTGCTCATCAATTAAATCCCAAGTTACCGCAGGAATGGGGATTTCTAAGCACAGAGCATCTTGACGCAACAATAAAGAAAGCGCTGCTAAATCCAGTAAATGGGCTTTTTCTTCAGGTAAATAAGCCGATATCAGGCAGGAATTATTTTTAATTTGACAAGCTGTTTCCCGACAACCAAAGGATTCCAACCGCCAAAAGACCGCATCCTCTAGCGTCGGATCACACAATACTTTAATTTCCCACCAACTATTAGCCATAATCAGTTATCAGTTATCAGTTATCAGTCATCAGTCATCAGTCATCAGTGTAGAGATTTGCGATCGCCCGTTTCTACCCACTCATTAGACTTAACAATCGCGAGTTGATATCCTAGGCGATTCGTCCGGGTAAAAAGTTAATCAACGGTCAATGGCTGCCACTGATAACTGATGACTGATAACTGATTACTGATTAAAGCGTTACCGTATAAGCGTCGCGGATACCAGAAACTTTCATGATTTCCGCCAGCAGTCCTTCAGGTAAGGGATCATCAAGGCTTAAAACCATAACAGCTTCACCCCGAACGATTTTACGTCCGACTTGCATACTGGCAATATTGACATTAAAACTGCCCAAAAGGGAGCCAATTTTGCCAATAATTCCCGGCATATCCCGGTGAAGCGTAAATAACATAAAGCGGGTCGGGGGCACGTTAATCGGGAAATCGTCAACACTGGTAATCCGAATTTCCTGATCCCCTAATAAAGCTCCCGTCACCGAATGACTACCTAATGAGCCCTTCGCTTCTAAATGCAGTGATCCCGTGTAGTCCGTCAAGGCAGCATCACGGGTTTCAATCACTCGAATTCCCCGTTCTTTGGCTTCAATACTGGCGTTAACATAGTTCACCCGTTCGCGTAAAGCTTTGGACAGTAACCCTTTGAGGGCTGCCACAACCACCGCTTGGCTATTGGTTCCAGCCAGTTCCCCTTGCAACCGCACATCCAGGAAGTCTACCCGACCTCCGGCTAACTGACCGACTAAATTACCTAGGGTTTCAGCCAGTTGCAGATAGGGTTTGAGTTTTTCCAAAACATCGGGATACAACCCTGGAATATTCACCGCAGAGCGGGCTGGTAAGCCCAGTAACACATCCCGAATTTGTTCGGCAACATCGATCGCCACATTGACTTGGGCTTCCTCTGTAGAGGCTCCCAGGTGAGGGGTGAGCACAATTTTAGATCCCAATTCCCGCAGAGGAGAATCGGCTTCTAGGGGTTCGTTCTCAAAGACATCGAGGGCAGCCCCGGCTAGTTGGCCATTTGTTAAGGCGACGGCTAAATCGGCTTCATTAATCACCCCCCCTCTAGCACAGTTGATTAAGCGGGCTGTCGGCTTCATTTTAGAGAAGATGTCCGCGTTAAACAGATGATAGGTTTCTTTGGTTTTGGGAATATGCAGCGTAATATAATCGGACTCGCGAATCAACAAATCCAAGTCCACTAACCGACAGCCAATTTGATCCGCCCGTTCTTGGGAAATAAAGGGATCATAAGCTAATAATTTCATCCCCATCGCTTTAGCCGCCGTCGCGACATGGGAACCAATTTTACCTAAACCCACAATGCCTAGGGTTTTCTTATAAACTTCTACACCAATGAAGCTTTTACGATCCCACTTTCCACTTTTAACAGATTGGTTAGCATCGGGAATGTAGCGAGACAGAGACAGCATCATCGCCAAAGCGTGTTCAGCCGCAGCAATGGTATTTCCTTCGGGGGAGTTGACAACAACAATCCCTTTGCGGGTAGCGGCGGGAACGTCTACATTATCGACACCCACACCCGCGCGACCAATAATTTTTAAGTTATCGCCAGCTTCAATAATTTCTTGGGTTACACGAGTTCCAGACCGGATCATCAAAGCATCATACTCTGGAATAATCCGCACCAGTTCTTCTGGGGGTAAACCTATTCTGACATCCACCTGAGCGACTTGGCAGAGGATGTCTATACCAACTTGATCAATCGAATCGGAGACAAGAACCTTCGGCATGATTTAGGAAAATGGGTTGCAATAGCAGGAATCGAGATCTCACCCCCTGACAAAATCCGCTAGGGGGATGTTCGAGAGAGTCTTCATGATCTATTCTCTCTCCCAAATTAACGGTCTATGTAAATACCGCAGTAGGTTATTTTAACTGTTAATGGGGTCTATCCACTGCGAATCCTTGGAAAAAATTTGGTTTTGCTCTGGGTGGGGGAGAGAGCAAAGGTGAGGCAGCTTGGGTTTGAGGGGTAGGGGGGTAAGGATTGTGTAGACTAGCAATAGTATTAATGGTGTATTTTCAGATTCTCCTGTCAGCACCCCGCTCTAAAGAGACGGGGCTTCATGCCTCCTCTTTGGATAGCTGACCAGCTATAGTCTTAATTGACTACGTTATCGGCAAGTGTTCAAGAACCCACCAATAGATGCGTAGCTAGTCTGTTGCTCTGGAACTTAAAAGTTAAACAGTTTTACGAGGGGTAAAATAGTGCTTTTGAGATAGTTACCGACCGATAACATTGGCGAAGCTAACATTACCCTAGCAATAGGAGTGGGAGAAATCCCAAAAAAACCGGGAATCGGCAAATAAAACAATTTTTGTCGGTTCCCAATCCAATATTCACGGGGAATAAATTCCCCTGAGTCGTGTTTCCTCTCAGGTCTGAAGACGCTGAGTTTCCACACTCCCATCCTACTTTTATGAACTATCTTGTGACTGTCCTCTCTGATCGCCTACAAGCAGAAACGGCTTATCTGGAATTAGAGAAAGAAGGAATTCCCCCAACTCAAATCACGATTTTAGGAAAAGGCTATAAAACGGCGGATGAATTTGGCTTAATTGATCCCAATGAAAGTGCGATTAAACAAGTGAAATTAATGGCAACTTGGTTAATTCCCTTTGGGTTTGTGGCAGGATTTACCTTTAGTTTAATTACAGGATTAGATACCTTCGCTTGGGCGGGACAGGTTGGAAATCATTTAATTGGTGCGGTTCTCGGTGCGATTTCCGGGGGGTTAGGCAGTGTAGTCGCTGGCGGCGGCGTGGGTTTAATTGTTGGGGGAGGGGATGCGTTACCCTATCGTAACCGCCTCAATGCTGGAAAATATTTAGTGGTGGTCACGGGTTCAGAAACCTTAATGCGGAGAGCCACTCGCGTTTTAAGACCCTTAGAACCGGAAAATCTGCAAGGTTATACGGTGGGAGATACAATAGTTTAAATGGGCGCCATTCTATCCTGGGATTTGTTGCTTTTGTCTCTAGGTATTTCTAATGATTCTGGAGAAAAGTTTATCGAGTCCAAATGGATTGAACTTTTGTTAAAAATGCTATCATCAATACCAATAATTGTTCTATTCCCGTTCACTTAAAATCACCTAATGTTACCGAGAGATGAACTTCTAAAAGGCATTGAAAATCGAGAAAGTTTAGCACGGGTTCTCGATCTGGCAGAACAAGCACTTAAAACGTGGGAAATTACCTTAACGGATTTTCTGTCTCCTCCTGAATTGGCGGAATCAGAAAAGGTTTTTAGTCGATTAACAGAAGTGCAGATGGTTGCCTGGGGAGGTTATCCTCAAGCAGAAAGAAAACGGTTAGGAATTGCTCGATCTGATCTGCCTTTGGATTCTTCCCAGGTTAGCGTTGTGGTGTTAGAGATTTCGGGAAATTTTCTCTTTGATCCAGCCACCCATCGAGACTTTTTAGGTTCGATGTTAGGAACGGGAATTGTCCGTGATAAAACGGGGGATATTATTGTTTTAGGAGAGCGTGGTGCTCAAACGATTGTTACTCCAGAATTAGCGGATTTTTTGGAATTAAATTTGACCCAAGTGCGTTCTGTTCCGGTAAAAACACAGCGCATTGATCCGAGTGAATTAAAGGTTAAAGAACCTAAAAAGAAAGACTTAACAACGGTAGAAGCTTCGATGCGTTTAGATGCAGTTGCTTCTGCTGGATTTGGAATGTCACGCAGCAAAATGGTCAGTTTAATTGATGGGGGAGATGTGCGGGTGAATTGGAAGGAAATCACCCAAGCAAGTTATCAAGTAAAATCCGGTGATTTAATTGCAATTCGGGGAAAGGGACGTTTAGAGGTCAAGGATATTGTGATTACCAAAAAACAACGATATCGAGTGGAATTAACTCGGTATCAATAAATTAAGAGGGAACAGGGAACAGGGAACAGGAAATAGGGAATAGAAAGAATTTGGATTTGATGATTAATTTTTGTTATAAGCCTTTTCATAGGATTGCTTTATAAAGTTAAGAGGATATGAGTTATGAGACGACTTTATGATCAAGCTTTTGAAATTTTACAACAAGAAGTTAAACAGTGTTCTCAAAAAGATTTAGTTGGAGACGTGGGAGCGAAAATTGTTCTAAAACGATTAGAAAAAATGCGGTTACAATCAGGAGATTCCCTGACTTTAGATGAATTAAAAGATTTAGTTTATGATCAATTTCCTAACTTTAGCGAATCCGTTTTAAAAAAAGCAGCAAAAGTGAATCGTCCCCCTGGAATTTTTCCTAAAATTGTTTTGGGAATGGCTGTTTTAGGCGGATTTGTAGGATTAGTTGCTCTGGCTAATTTACCTTATCCCATGATTCGTTTTCCGGTGGCTAAAACCTTTCCCATTTTATTACTTCCGAGCTATATTAATATGGATTATAACTATCGACAAGCGGTGTCATTAGTTGAACAATCCGATCAATTAGTCAATCAAGCAACAGCCATTGCTGATATTGAATTAGGGGTTGGAAAAGTTAAACAAGCTCAAAAGCATCTGGATCAATTACCAGTTTGGTTTTTAGGCTATTATCCTCAAGCGTATTGTTCGTTTATGGGTTGTATGTGGCGATTTACCTTCGATGAATATGAAGATGCTCGCAAGAATATAGGACGAATGGAATCTAAAATTTTTCAAGAACAAAATGCCTATCAGGAATATACAAAAGCCGAACAATCCATTCAAGAAGCACAGCAAAAATTCCAAAAACTTCCCCCTGGAAATGAACAACAACAAACCATTAAAGTTTGGCAAACTGCGATTGATCAATTAGAGAAAATTCCCCCCGAAACCTTAGCAGGAAAATTAGCTCAAAAACAGTTAGCAACAGCGCAACGGGATTTTCAACAACAACTTGGATTTGTGGCGGGAAGTATTAAAGGAAATACGTTAATTGATGCGGCGATGCAATTTGCAAGTCAAGCTGCAAAAGCTTCTCAAAATCCGCCTCACACTGCTCAAGAATGGCAACAACTGATTAAATTATGGGAGGAGGCAATTCGTCGGTTAGAACAAATTCCGACGGAAAACCCCAGCTATTCAGAAGCTCAGAAAAAATTAGCAGAATATACAACAAATTTAGGAATATCTCAAACTCGGTTACAAACTGAAAAAGATGCTGTTGAGTTAGTTAAACAAGCAAAATCTGCTATTGCTCAATGGCAAAAATTAGCTCGTTCTAAAGATCCTGATATTGGTGCTTTAATGAGTCAATTAACCGATATCATTAATACCTTGGAACAGGTTCCAGCAGGAACAACAGTTAGTCAAGAATCTCAGAATTTATTACGTTCAGCCCAACATACCTGGGATAAGTTATCTCTAAATTGATTTGACAATTTTGCTGATTTCTGTACCGCTCTATTAATTTTGAAGAAATCAGGTTTATAATTCTCCATCTTTTATGATACATTAAAAATTCAGACAAAAAGTTGATATTTTCAGACGGTTTTCCAGAAAATTAACCTCTATAATTATGACTCAAACACCACAGAATCCTTCTGATTCTCTCTCCGCGACACCAGATTCTTCGACGGACACAGTAAATTTAATACAGTTATTACGTCGTAAACAAGGAAATTGGGTCGAGTGGGGTGAAGCTTGTGCTCAATTACAAAAATCCGGTTACAATCCCCAACAAATTTTTGAGGAAACCGGGTTTGAACCCATTCAACAAAATCAAGTGATTGTGGCGGCACAGGTTTTTAGCTCTTTAGTCAAAGGCAATTTAGCACTTGAAATTCAATCTTATTTTCAACGCAAAGGAAGTGATATTTTATATGAATTTCGGATTCTGAACCAAGCGGAACGAGTCAGGGCTTCAGAATTTGCAAATCAGCGTCAATTAGATGCCGATGAAGCGAAAGAATTAGCAAAAGCAATCAAAGAATTTTCTCGATTTTCGACTGCTCCAGACGGTTTTTCTCATCATCCTGGGGATATTTTAGCTTATTACGCTTGGAAAGCCTCACGACAACATCATGATTTACAACAACGCTCACGGTTAATTGCAAAGGGGTTAAAATATGTTCATTCCCAAACCGCCAGAGAAAAAATTGAACAACTGTTAACCGATTTTTCAGTTACGACAAAACGCTCTGCTCCTCGTTTACCGATTTATCGTTTAGAAACGGAAGAAGATATCCCTCGTTTAATTCCAGTTGCGGGTGAATTTCCGATTTCATTATCGGACTTTAATGCTGTTCCTTTAATGGAAGAAATCGGTACATTTCGTATGGTTAAATCGTCAGGAAACGCCGCCTGGGTAGCTGTTCCAGGATGGCAAGTGGTGATGAAAGCAGAAGATCCCGTTGCCATTTTAGGAAATAGTGCTAATTTACCCCATCCCTTACCGAATAAATCGGAACCTGTTTTAATGATTGTAGATCGCGCTCAACGGGAATGGGATACTGATGCCTATTTCTTAGTAGAAGGCTCCGAGTATTTAGAATTACAATGGTTTGATGAAAACCCGTCAATCTTATTACTCGGAAAATTGCTTTTGGTAGTCCGCCCCAAAAAAGTATTAGATGAGGATCAAATTCATGATGTTTGGCAAACTGATGAATAATTAAGGGTTGAGTTTTAGGAAGAAACCGAGTTTTTAAGTTGTGCGAGCGTCCTCGCTCGCGATTTACCCCAAAATCTTATAAACGGTTCAGGATTTTAACTTTATTTTATTTTATTTTGACGATACCAACGATAACCATAAACTGCGCTTCCCAGAAGCAATAAATAAGGACTAAAGGCTAATAACCATAAAGTTAATCCTACTAATAACCAAGTAAATTCTCCCATTGTATGAGTTGCGCTTCCCCAAGTTTCTTGTATTCTTAATCCCAAATTATCAGAAGTAGAAGCAGCAGAAACGGGCGATTCAAGGGTTAAACTAATTGTGGAATAAGCAACTTGATTTTGTAAATTTCTTAATTGAGCATCAATGCGTTCAATGGATTCCCGAATGGTACTTAATTCATTCGCGGCTTTGAGAACATCCCCAACGGAACCCGAACGTTCCATAATTTTTAAGATCATTTCTTCCGATTTGCGTAAATTTCGTAGTCGAGCTTGAAAATCGACTAATTGATCGGAAACATCCTCGGCTGTAATCATTTGATTTTCCACCGTTCCTAATTTTGCTAACGCATTTAACGTTGTTTCTAACCGTTGTTGAGGAACTCTAAACTCTAAATAAGCCGTTTGACGCTGACTATTATCGGGAGATTTTTGAGCTTCAAATTTTAAAATATCTCCTTGCTGTTTCTGGATAATAGCAGTAATTGATTCTGTCGTTTGATGAATTGATTCCACTACTAAGGTCAATTGAGCACGTTTAATCAGTTGAGATTGTTTTTTAGGTTCTGGGGTCGTTTGTTCCGGTGCAGAATTAGCCATTTCGCGGGTATCTGCTGGGGCTAAAGGCGCACTAGCGGGAGAACTCATTGTCGCTTTATTCGCCTGACTGCAACTGGATAAAGCTAAAACTGATACCATTAATCCTAGACAAAATCCTAGCTTTGATGCTGTCCGAGAGCCCATTTGATTAGTATTCATGGCGTTACCTTCCTCAAAAAAAGAACCCGATATTACAGCAATATCCTTTTAAAATTTACTGTTTCCTGATAAAATTTTAAGCGATATCCCTATAACAATATGTCTAATTTAACCTTTTATTGTTAATAACTCCTTTAAGATTGAGCCTAAAATGACAGACGATTTTGACCTGGATCAAGTTTCCTCCTCCGATTCTATATCAACCCCAGAAACGGAATTGACGGTTTCTGATGGCACAACAACGAATTCTTTAGAAAATATTGAGAAAGTTCGTGCTTTTCGATCCGAAAAAATTAAAGAAATTTATCAAAGTTTACGTCCTGGTCAACAACAAATGGCGGATTGGAATGGAGGGCCATTAGCGATTTCTGCGGTTCCGGGTGCGGGAAAATCAACAGGAATGGCGGTTGCTGCTGCTTTAGCGATCGCTCATTATCAACTCCACGCTCGTCATCAATTAGTGATTGTCACATTTACCCGTTCAGCCGCTGCTAATATTCGGGCTAAAATTATAGAAAAACTCAAAGAACTTAAATTACCTTTAGGCGGATTTGTTGTTCATACTTTGCATGGTTTAGCTCTCAATATTGCCTTAAGGCATCCTGAATTATCGGGATTAAATTTAGAGAATGTTACTTTAATTTTACCCACTCCCAGTAATCGCATTACTCGCACCTGTGTTGAACAGTGGATTGCTGCAAATCCTCGTCATTATCAACGCTTAATTGAGGGAGTTCAATTTGATGGAGAAGAAACAGAACGCTTAAGGAGGCAATCAGTTTTACGAACAGAAATTTTACCGAATTTGGCTTGGAAAGTGATTCAAGAAGCGAAAAGTTCAGGGTTAAAACCGGAAGATTTAAACCAAATTAGCGAACAAATTCCTGATGATTATGAGATTTTAAAAATTGCTGGGGGGTTATATGAAAATTATCAAAATTTATTGCGATCGCTGAATTTAATTGATTATGATGAAATGATTTTAGCTGCCTTGCAAGTCTTAGAAAATCAAGCAGTGCGTCAAGTTTGGCAAAATCAAGTATTTGCTGTGTTTGAAGATGAAGCTCAAGATTCTACGCCTCTGCAAAGTAAACTCTTGAGAATTTTAGCCCGGTCTTCTGAGTCAATTAGTGATGATTTAGAGACTTTAAATTTAGTTCGAGTCGGTGATCCTAATCAAGCGATTAACTCAACTTTTACTCCTGCTGATCCCATTTATTTTCGGAATTTTTGTAATGAATGTGAACGGTTACAAAAATTAGCGACAATGGATCAGGCAGGAAGAAGTAGCTGCATTATTATTGATGCGGCTAATTATATGTTATCGTGGGTCAATCGCTCCAAATTAGCAGGAAATGAACAACCTTTTCGAGAGCAAATGATTCGGTTAGTGGGATGGAATGACCCTCAACCCAATGCAAATCCACCCGCTTATGATCGAGGCTTAGAACTGTGTGAACCTGCGGATATTTATCAAACCGTTGAGTGGATTGTGCAACGGATTGTAACAATTTTTAATCATGAGCCTAAAGGAAAATTTGCTATTTTAATTCGAGAAAATAAACAAGGAGAGTTTATTTCTAACGTTTTAAATAACCCCAAATCATACAATATTAAGATACCCGAAGATTTTAAAACTAAAATCCGCATTTATGATGCGTCTCAACAGGCACGAAATTCTAAAATTCCTGAAGAGATGTTAGCCTTATTACAATTTTTAGATCGGCCCCATTCACCGGATTATTTAAAATTAGCGTTAAAAGTCTTAGGCGATCGCAATTTAATTCCGAATTTAGATTATAATAAAATAGCAATTCATCCTGAAGAATTTCTTTATCCTGGCCCACTGGATGCGCCTCAGTCTCCAGAAATTCGTCAATGTCGTTATTTTTGTTGTCAATTATTGCAAGCGCGTTTAGAACTTCCTCCCTATCAATTAATCTCTTTTTTAGCCTTATCCCTGCGCTATGAACGAACGGAATTAGCAACAGCCGATAAATTAGCTGAACGCATTGGTCAAAAAACTTTTGGTAGCCATTCTATGGGAACTATTTTAGATGTTTTAAACGATATTGTCAGTTCAGAACGATTTGAACCCGTTGATATTGATGAAGAAACTTCTAAAGAAAGTCCCTACACCCGTGACGGTCAATTAACTTTAATTACCATGCACAAAGCCAAAGGATTAGATTGGGATTATGTGTTTCTTCCCTTTTTACAAGAGTCTACTATTCCGGGGAATTTACGAGTTTTACCGCAAACGAAATTTCTAGGAGAATTAACCCTTTCTGAAGTCGCTCGTGCTCAAATTCGAGCCGCATCTCACGGACAAGAATTAATTCCTGATGTTGTTACCGCTTGGGAACAAGCCAAGGATTTAAAAATTGCCGAAGAATATCGCTTACTCTACGTCGCCATGACCAGAGCTAAACGTTTTTTATGGATGTCTGCGTCTCGTTTTGCTCCCTACACTTGGCATAAACCCGAAAATCAGCAAGAACAAAAACCCTGTCCGGTTTTTATTGCTTTAAAACAACAATTTCCTCAACATTTTTTAGAGAAATATTAAAAAATAGAAGAAAGAGTTGGTTCTATTTTCGGTTTAATTTCAGCATCAAACCCAGCAGATTTTAAGGAATTCAGAGTGGCTTCAGCATTTTGTATCCAGAAGTCACGACCTAAACAAACCCCTTTATAATTATGTTGGAATTCTCCCTTCACTGTAGCCACAATAGGAATATTAGCTTGTTGTTGATTACCCGATGATTGTTCTTTGAGGAGTGCATGAAGTTTTTGCAAGCGAGTTAAATCATAAATTTCCTCAATTTTTAAATGTAAAAGCACCATAAATTCTGATTCCTCTATTTCCAAATCTTCTAATAAAGGAGTTGGGAGTTTTTCATGACGAGGGAGAGTATTGGCGAATTGCAATTCATCAATAATTAACTGAGTTTTATCTTCCTGTTTATCAATTTTTCCTGTAATTAAAACCACATCATTTTCACCCGGAAAAGTCTTTATTTCTTGATAGGTTCGGGGGAAAACAATCGCCTCCATTTGTCCGGTTAAATCTTCAATTTGTAAAAATGCCATGCGATCGCCTTTTTTAGTGGTATGCAGTTTAATCGAGGTAATCACAACAACGACTTTAACTTTTGATTTTTTACCCGTTAATTCTGATAAAGTAACTCGTTCCTCTACAATAATAGATTCTAAGATGGATTTTAAAGGATGTTCAGAAACATAAAATCCCAGTAATTCTTTCTCAAATTGTAGTTTTTCTTGAACTGTAAAATCTTCCAGTTTTGCAGGTTTTGGTGCATCTTCATGGGTGTTAATTGTATTTGTTCCTCCCCCTAAAAGATCAAAGATACTTTGTTGACCAACAGCCCGATCTTTAGCTTTACTTTGCGCCCAAGAAATTAATTTATCTAAATGATCAATAGCTTGGCGACGGTTGGGGTTCAATTTATCTAAAGCACCACATTTAATTAATGCTTCTAAAGCACGGCTATTGACAACTTGTAAATTAATGCGATCGCATAAATCAGGATAACTTTTAAATTCTCCCCCTTCTCGACGCTCTGCTAATAAATGTTCAATCGCACCTTCCCCTACATTTTTAATCGCTGAAAGTCCAAAAATAATACTGTTATCGGAGGGGGTAAAATCCATACCCGAAAGATTAATATCCGGGGGGATAACCTCAATTTCGAGGGATTTTTGGCAAGATTCAATATACTTTTGAATTTTATCCGTATCCCCACTATTAGCACTTAATAAAGCCGCCATATATTCAACGGGATAATTGGCTTTTAAATAAGCGGTTTCATAGGTGACATAGGCATAAGCCATGGAATGGGATTTATTGAAGCAATTAGAAGCAACTAAACCATTACTCAGAATAAAGTTATGATATTGTTCTACGCCAATATCATAAACTGGTTGGGTTCCTAAAGATTTGCGACTAATAATTTTAACCATTTTTATAGCTCTCTAAAATTTGTTCAACTTTTAACTTCTTACGTTGAAGCCCTAAATGGGGATATTGATCAATTAAACTATAGAATATATTATAGCAATAATTTGCTCCTTTTGATGAGAGTTTAATCGATACAAAGTTTTTCCCCTAATACTGTGTTGCCCTCTCTCAGGGCTTTTAACTTTTTAAATAATTCTTCCAATGTGGAACCAACGGTTTAAAATTTTCTGGTGTTAGTAGTCTATACAGTTCTTTTTCTAGCACTTCTAATGGTAGCACCGCCATTTGACTTTGATGCCTTAAATCCGCATTTCTCAAAATTCTCCCTGTTGTTTTAGTCATCTGATTTCCTTCCCCCTTCAACTCACACCGAATGAATGCGATCGCCCCTTTAAACTCACACTTACAGTTGCCACCTCGCTAGGGCGACTACTCATCGCCCTCTTCAACTAGCATTAGCCGTTGCGATCGCCTCCTATCTTTTCCTTAAGTTGACGGACTTTGGGGTCTTCTTGGTGCATATAGATAAATTCTATCAACAACCTCGAATAAAGAGTTGAGTCTTTAACTAGCCTCTGGGTGGGGGTCATACCTATACTTTTGGCTAGGTTAAAAACTAAACAATAGTTGGTTTCGTTAACCAGGCTGACTCTGATACAGTTGCAATTACAGGGAACAGTCATGTTAGGTCGCAGTACAGCGCACTGTTTACGAAGCCTCTGCATAGCGGAAGAATCTCAGAGATACTTACAAGCTTCGTTAACGCTCCAGTCCGTTTCGATCAGGATAACCATCCTGCATTAATTTTCTACCAGATGTTGGCTAATTGAGAATGGTTGCAATAGTAGCCCTAGAACAAGAGCAATACATTAGGAATGGAACAAATCTGATGTCAATATCTATCTTTAAAAAGCTTAACGTTTTGGTCTCTACAATCGCCTCAACTACCTTATCTTTAGTGGGAGTTTTTGTACTTTTTGATATTAATAATAAAGCTGAATCTATAGTAACTTCAGGCGATCCTAATGACTATATTGTTAAGCCTGGAGCTGGATATAATGGTGTTGTCTCTATACCAATTAAAATTGGTTCAGAAATGTTTGGTTGTTCAGGTTCGCTGTTATCTTCAGGACGACATATTTTGACAGCAGCCCAGTGTTTCGATAACCCTTTTACCCCTGGTTTATCGACTGATACAACGATATTATTTGACTTACCGACAGGTCAAATTGGCATCAAGGCTAATAAAATTTATATTCACCCAAATTGGAAAGATGTTTTTGATTTTAAGTCAATTGAAGGTGATCTCGCTATTCTTGAACTCGCATCTGTGGCACCGGAAGCTGCCGAACGATACGATATTTATCGCAATACCGATGAAGTTGGTCAAGTTGGTGTTAAAGTAGGATATGGGGTTTCGGGTCAAGGAAATCAAGGTTTTGACGTAACAAAATTCCCATTTGGAGTCAAGCGTTTCGGCAAAAATCTATATGAAAGTGGGGGAGAAATTTTCAATAGTTTAGATCCGTCTCAATTCGTCCCAGGTACATCTTTAGCCTATGATTTTGATAATGGCAACCCCGAAAATGATGGATTTGGAAGCATCGGTATTCCTGATTTAGGATTAGGTTTGCAAGAGGTTCATGGAGGAACAAGCCCAGGTGGCCCAACATTCATTAATGGGTTAATTGCAGGAATGGGATCCATGTTTTTTTGTTTGGGTAGTGCTAATGATAATTACACTAGCTGTTCAAGTCCTCCTGATATTGATAATATTCTTCTAAATACTAGTTTCGGAGAATTTGGTGTAGATACTCGCGTGTCAACTTATGCCAGCTATATTGATGATGTTTTAGGGGGAAAAATAAAACCAACTAAGACCGTTCCCGAACCAAATATGATCTTTGGTACTATCTTAACTTTGGGTGCTTTTGTGCTTCATTCCCGTTTCAAGCAAAGAAAAGATAAAACGACTCAATCTTCGTGACTAGGTATTAGAAACCGAGTTTCTAACCCACAGTTGTTAAGAAACTCGGTTTTTGCCTGAAGACGCAATCCTAGACATTGATATAGCATTTGAGTCGTACAAATTAAACTTATGCACCAAGCTCTTGCGTAGTAAGCATAGCCATGATACTTTGAGTTTAGCCCTGATAGTAACATAATTGTTGGCAACATAGTCAGTTTATTATTACCACTTCAGAGGATAAAAATGCCCAAGTTTGGAACCGAAACGGTCAATTTTAACAGAACTGAAAGGACATCAAACTCAAATTCAATCAGCAGCATTTAGCGAAGATAGAAAATTAATTCTGACCCATGCAGAAAACAATACCTTACGGGTCAGGTGTGTGAACAAATTCGGGATTATTTAAAATATGGTTCCGATGTGGAGGAACAAGATCGTAAACTGTGTGATGGGGTTGGGAATTGAAAATAGTTAGGGGGAAACCCAAAACATTCCTTTAATACCATTAGGGTCGGTAATAAACCCTAAATTATGATAGAAATTAACCGCTTTTGAACCTGCAAATAAGGTGATATTTTCGATGTTTTGTTGTCGCAGTTTTTCTAACGTATACTGAATTAGGGTCTTTCCTAATCCTTGACTTTGAAAATTGGGATGAATGACCACATCCCACAACGTTGCATTATAAACATGATCAGAAACAGCCCGTGTAAACCCTATTAATTGTTTTTGGGTATCTTTGACAAACCAAAGAGTAACGGCTAAAAAACTGTGTTCTAGGGCAATTTTCATTTGTTCATGGGAACGAGTCATCCAACCCACTGCTTCAAAGAGTTGGTCTAATTGGTCTAAGTCAAAATCGATATCCGTACTTAATATAAATTGTCCGTTTTTTTGATTCACAGCTAAAGGATTATAAGAATAATTAACAGTGGGTTTAGCAGCGATCGCATCATCATATTTAGACCATTTTTTTGGATTTTTACTAATATTTTGATGGTACAAAACAATCGTTTTTTCTAAATCATTCTTTTTCTGAGATATGGTTTTTAATTTCTCTTTAATGAACCGCTCATCAGGATAAACTTCAATCGCCATTGAATACAGAATTAAAGCAGCATTCATCCAATGTTTATGGATGAAAAAATCTGCTATTTTAATCCATGATTTTAGATTAGTATTTAGAAAATTAATAATATTTTGATACTCAGGATACTGTTGACTCTTCTGAATCACGTTTTGATAATAAGCGATCACTAGATCAACAGTTTCCGGTAAACAAGATTCTAGGGTTTCTCCTAATTTAGTGGCAATAATCACAAAATCCTGTTCTTGATTGGTTTGATGAAGAACAACCAAACTATTCCAATAATAAGTAATCGCTAAATCCCACTTTTTTTGCTGAACTAACGCATCCCCTAAATTACAATAAGACCAATGAAATTGAGCATTTAACTGAATAGCTTTACGGTAAACCTGAATTGCTTCTTCCCAGGATTTTAATTTTAATAAAGCATTTCCCAAATTATGATACGACCAGGGAAAATTAGGATTCAGTTCAATGGCGCGACGATAATGATTAATCGCCTCTTGCCATTGTTCTTGTTTTAAGAAAATATCCCCTAAATGATGATAAAACCAAGAGCAATTGGGATTTAATTCGATGGCATGATAATAATTTGCGATCGCAGCTTGCCATTGTTCTTGCTGACTCTGCAAACGCCCTAAATTAGCATAAGCTTCAGCTGACTTGACATTTGTTGCCATCCCATTGACCAAGTTGAGTTTTAAAGCCTCTTCCTCTGGCATATTTCCTTAATTTAAACAGGCGTATATAGCACAGATTCTAATCGTTGTAACGCGAAATCCAAATCATCATTAATCACTTCAAAATCAAACTCATTCGCCGCGTCCATTTCTGCTTTTGCTCGCATTAAACGCCGTCGAATGGCATCTTCAGAATCCTGACCTCGACCGCGTAAACGACGTTCTAATTCATCAATGGAAGGAGGCATAATAAAAATTCGTAAAGCGGAAGGAAATGTGCGCCGAATTTGACGAGCCCCTTCTAATTCTATTTCTAATAAAACCGATGTTCCCGCTTCAATATGTTCTTTAACCGGGATTAAGGGTGTTCCATAACAATTACCCGCAAATTCAGCCCATTCTAATAACTCTCCCTGTTCTACCATCTCTTGAAACCGATGTCGATCTACAAAATAGTAGTCTTGTCCATTAATTTCACCCGGACGGGGAGAACGAGTTGTTACGGAAATGGATAAATGCAGGTCAGGATGACAGTTGAGCAGGGAACGAACCAAGGTGCCTTTCCCGACCCCACTAGGGCCTGTCATTACAATTAATCGGCCTTTTTTCATAGAATTTTTACTCATTCACGCTGAATAGGAATCTTTCCATTTTCTCATGGTATGCCGATGGAAACCAAGAGATCAAAAATATAGCAACCGCCAGGGGTATTGAGAACAAAGACTGATACTATAGTGCTACGCATTAAAGTGTTTGACAATTCGTAAATCCTAAAACCGTTGCAATACTCACTGTTCCCTGTTCCCTGCTATAAATTTCTTAATCATCGCGAGAATTTCCATCTTTCGCTATCACGAACCGATGAGCAACGGTTTCCGGCTGAATGGCAGAGAGAATCACATGGCTAGAATCGGTGATAATCACGGCTCTGGTTCTACGTCCATAGGTAGCATCGACTAACTGTCCGCGATCGCGTGCATCGGTTATAATACGCTTAATAGGGGCCGATTCAGGACTAACAATGGCAATCACCCGATTTGCAGAGATAATATTACCAAAACCAATATTGATTAACTGAATATCCATAAAAATCTCAATTATAGGGTTTGCCGAGGTTTTTGCGTCATAATTCCATGATAGTGAGAATTTTAGGGAGTTACAACTGTTTATGGGTTAAAAAGTTCCGATTTTATTCTCTTGAGTTTGTCCTTTATTGTTGAGTTAAAATACGAAAAATCACTAATTTTAATGAATATTTTACCGAACAAAACCGTTAATATAGAATTCAAAAACCCTATTTTTCCTCTCAAAAAACAGCAAAATATTAATGAAAATCAAGAGAACCTGAATCCCCATCTCCAGAAGTATGTGTTAAGCTGACAGGTGTTCTCTGCCTATTAATGTAAACGGTTATGAAAGCAATTGTTATCAATCAATACGGAGCACCCGATGTGCTTCGTTATGAAGATATTCCCACCCCAACGATTAAACCGGATCAAGTTTTAGTCAAAATTCATGCCAGTAGTATTAATCCTGTAGATTGGAAAATTAGGCAGGGATTATTACAACCCTTATCCGGCTACAATTTCCCCAAAGTTTTAGGATGTGATTTATCTGGGGAAGTGGTGGAAGTGGGGGAAAAAGCAACAAGCTGGCGGGTTGGAGATCAAGTTTATACCTTCGTTAATCCCTTATTTGGAGGGGCTTATGCGGAGTATGTGGCTGTAAATGCTACCAATTTGACCTATAAACCCCAAAATATGACCTATAGCGAAGCCGCAGGGGTTCCGGTGGCGGGTCTGACGGCGTTACAGGGGTTGTTAGATTTAGGTCAATTGCGACCGGGACAACGGGTATTAATCAATGGTGCGTCTGGTGGTGTCGGAACCTTTGCGGTGCAAATTGCTGCGGTGATGAATGCAGAGGTAACGGGAGTTTGTGGGACGGCTAATGTTGAGATTGTGAAACGTTTAGGAGCCCATACCGTTATTGACTATACCCAAGAGGATTTTACTCAGCAACAAATTCAATATGATATTATTTTTGATGCGGTGGGTAAACAGTCCTTTTTTAATTGTGAAAAAGTTCTAAAACCGGATGGAATTTATATCTCAACATTACCAACGGTTGATAATATGGGAGCGACCCTACAAACGTTATTCTTTTCTAACCAAAAATGTAAATTAGTCTTAGCTCAACCCAGCCGTCGAGATTTAGATGCTTTACGAGATTTGATCGCAACGGGTAAAGTTAAAACAATCATTGATCGAACCTATTCCTTAAGTGATTTGGCTGAAGCTCATACTTATAGTGAAATGGGGCGAACTGTTGGCAAAATTGTGATTACGGTTAATGAAGGGTTACAAACCATTAATATTGATTGATTAGGGAACAGTAAGTAGAGACGTGCCATGGCGCGTCTCTACATGGCGCGTCTCTACAACTGTAATGCGTTGCTATATATTACCAATTAAGGGCTTTAGCAATGGGCATTCTCCATCCGGTTCCAAAAGCGCGATCGCTAATTTTTAATCCGGGTGCGGCTTGACGACGTTTAAATTCAGCAATCATCACTAATCGAATCACTTTTTTAACGACCGTTTCGACCTGTCCTGCTTCCACAATTTCAGTCAAGGATTGATGTTTTTCAACTAAACGATATAAAATATCATCCAAAATTTCATAAGGAGGTAAAGAATCTTGATCCACCTGTCCGGGTTTGAGTTCTGCACTCGGCGGTTTTACTAATACATGATGGGGAATTATTTCTTTTCCATAATATTGATTTAGCCAAGAACATAAGGAATAAACACGGGTTTTCGGTACATCTGCAATGACCGCTAATCCTCCATTCATATCACCATATAAGGTACAATATCCCACCGCCATTTCTGATTTATTCCCAGTGGTTAATAATAAATGCCCAAATTTATTAGAAACCGCCATTAATAAGGTTCCTCGGATGCGAGATTGGAGGTTTTCTTCAGCTAGTCCAAAGGATGTTCCTGTAAACATCGGTTCTAAGGTTTGATCAAAGGTTTGCATTAAATCGCCAATGGGTAAAGTCTGGGTTTGAATCCCTAAATGATTGGCTAATTCTAAAGCATCTTGAATGGAATGATCGGAACTATAGGGAGATGGCATTAATACCCCTAAAACGTTTTCTGCGCCTAATGCTTCCGTTGCGATCGCTGCAACTAAAGAAGAATCAATCCCTCCACTTAACCCTAAAACTACTTTAGAAAATCCACATTTATGCACATAATCTTTTACCCCTAAAACTAACGCTGACCAAATTTCTTGATCTTCATTCTCAATTAAATTTATGTCTTGATTTTGAGAAAAATTAGCAACTAAATCTTGGGTTTGGGTATCAAATTCTATAACGGCAAAATCCGTCTCAAAGGGTTTTAAACTTAAAATTTTATCGCCATTTTTATTAAAGGCAAAACTACAACCATCAAAAATTAAATCATCATTTCCTCCGACTTGATTTGCATATAAAATCGGAAGATTATAGCGTTTTGCCGTATGACTAATTAAAGATTGTCTAAATTTTTGCTTACCCACTTGATAAGGTGAAGCCGATAAATTAACGACTAAATCTACATCTAAATTCGCTAAATCTTGAAACGGATTACAAGGATAATTGCGTTTTCCCCAGAATAGTTCATCATTCCATAAATCCTCACAAATTGTTACCCCAATTTTCAAGTTTTCTTCTAAATAGAAAAAATCACTTTCTAACCCCGGTTCAAAATAGCGATCCTCATCAAAAACATCATAGGTTGGTAATAATCGTTTCTTAAAATACTGTTTAATTTCACCCTTTTCTAATAATGCAGCACTATTAAAAATTGGGTTGCCACCTTTTGTTTGATAATCTAAATTTTGTTGAATTGTTCCGACTAAAACGGCAATTTTAGGAGGTAAATCTATTGCTAATTGCTGTAATTTTTTCTCTGTCGCCTCAATAAAACTCGGGCGAATTAATAAATCTCTGGGAGGATATCCTGTTAAGGATAATTCTGTCGTTAATAATAGATGACATCCCGCTTCAACCGCTTTTTCTGCTGCGTCTAATATTCGTTGAGCATTGAGCGTTAAGTCTCCAACCGTTGGGTTAAGTTGAGCGATCGCAATTTTCATAACTAAACTGAAGTAAAGGAAAATTTAATGGTCAATTTCAATAATGAAGATTGAACCTTGAGGTGTATTATCAACAACGGAAATCCTGCCGCCATGAGCCTCCGCCACAAGTTTGCAAAACGCTAAACCTAATCCAGTTTGGCTAATTCCTTTCATGGGAGTTCCAATTTCATATTTTTCAAAAATGCTTTGTCGTAAATTATCATTCACCCCTGGTCCAAAATCAGCAACCTGAACTCTAGCACCTTGTTCACCTGGGTAATCAACTGTGAGGATAATTTCACTATCATGGGGTGAAAACTTAATCGCATTGGATAGCAAATTGTCAAGGGTGCGACGAAATAGAGAGGGATCAATATTCACCAGACGGTGATTCACTTGAGGCATTTTGGCAATCAGTTTTAAATTATTTTGAGTGGCAATTTCTTGTAAGTCTGTAATGGCCGAGGTACAAAGTTCACACAGGTCTACCTCTTGACGTTCAAGAACTAATTTACTCGATTCTAATTTAGCCCTTAAAAGTAATTCATCCACCAAAGATCGCAGCTGTCGTACCCCTTTCAAAATCTGATCCAGCTTTTTCTGAAGTTTTTCGGGGGGTACGGTGGAATATTTCATCAGCAATTCTGCGGCTAAGAGAATACTGGTAATTGGATTTCGTAAGTCATGAACCATCATATTAACCATATCTTCACGGAAACTCAGCAAGTCTCGAAGATGGTCATAAGATGCTTTTAGCCTGAGTTGGGTTTTAACCCTAGCCATGAGAATTGGCGGGCTAACAGGTTTTGTAATATAGTCAGTCGCGCCCAACTCTAAGCCTTTACGCTCATCCTCAATGCTCGATTTAGCCGTCAGAAAGATAATCGGGATATCCTGAGTTTGTGGGTTAGCCTTAAGCTGGCGACAAACCTCATAACCATCCAAACCAGGCATCATAATATCAAGGAGGATCAAATCAGGGGGATTAGCTGACTGAGCAATTGTCAATGCTTTTTCACCATTGTTAGCAACCTTGACCCGATAATCATCCTTCAGCAGTCCACTGATAAAAGTCAGGTTATCCGGGGTATCATCTACGACTAAAATGGTCGCTTTTTCATTCTGGCCTTGAGAGATGTGCATATCCTTTTATATTACCCCTGTGATGGTTTCAGAGCTTGCCTAGCCAATCCTAACGCAGTATGGGCTGTATCAAAATCAAATGAATTCACTCCAACTTCAATGGCACTGTAATGATTAGGGAAGGCATTTCTTAGTAAATCGGTATGATCTTGTAACAGATCAGCGGCTTCGGCATCATTTTCAACGAGGAGTTCCGACAGTCGAGTACAAATCTGTTCGAGTTTTACAAAGTCTATGGTCATTTGGGGAGTAACAGCTTTGGGTGGAAACTTCATCTCCAGTTGGTTGATCAACGTTTCCAGAGGGCCACGAATTGTGGCTAATAATGAATCAACTTCTGAACGAGAACAGTCTTGTTTAATTGCTGTTTCGAGGGAGGCAGATGCCTCCTGTATTATAAATGCACCAATGTTGCCAGCAACCCCCTTGAGGGTATGAGCCAACCGTTCAGCTTGGGTTTTGTCCTGGGTATCCAGTGCTTGGCTGATTTTGTCTACAACGGTTTTCTGTCCTGATGCAAATTTTCGGAGCATGGACAGATAAAGTGACTTGTTACCCAGAACCCGCCGCAGTCCTTCCGAAGTATCAAGACCTAGAATATCGGATGGAATGACAATGGCATCCTCTGAATTTAAAGGCATAGCGGTAGGTTGTTCTGGATGTTGATCTCGTCCTGAACGAGGTGTAATCCATTTCAACAGCGTTTTCCAGAGTTGCTCCGGTTCAATGGGTTTGGCGACATGATCGTTCATTCCCACTTCTAAACATCGATCCCGATCGTCCTGCATCACGCTGGCTGTCATTGCCACAATCGGTAAACTATCGTAACGAGCATCTTTGCGGATCACAGCAGTCGCTTCCACTCCATCCATTTCTGGCATCTGCATATCCATCAACACAATATCATAGTCACCCGTCTGAACCTTTTCTACGGCGATCCGTCCGTTTTCGGCTAGATCAACGACAAATCCAGCATCGGTTAACAACCCGATCGCCACATCCTGATTGATTTCGTTATCTTCAACTAGCAGAATCTTGGCGTTGGTAATCTGTTTGAGGCGGTCAACTAGAAGGGTCGAGGTTTTAGAGGTTGGAGTGCTGACCTTTTCGATATTACCACCGAGTAATCCCACTAAACTATCAAACAGGACAGAGGCATTGACGGGTTTAACAAGTACATCTGCAATGCCCAGGGTTTCGGCGGCTTTGAACACTTCCTCCCGTCCGTAGGCGGTGACAATTAAATGATGGGGTTTATGTTGTAAAGGGAGGTCTTGCATCCGACGCACCACTTGTAGCCCATCCAGACCGGGCATTTGCCAGTCGAGAAAAACAATCTCGTAAGGACGACGTTCTGCATCAGCTTCCGCCACAGCCTGTAACGCTTCTGAACCAGAACGGGCTTGATCAACCTTAAATTTCATCTGTTCGAGTAGATCCATCAACACCAGTCGGGCGTTTTCATTGTCATCTACCACTAATACACGCTTGCCTTCCAGGTCAGGACTCAGCACTAAGCGCCGTGCTGTTGCATTGCTCTTGCGTAGACATACCGTACACCAAAAGGTGCTACCTTTGCCGTATTCACTTTCGACACCGACTTCCCCTCCCATCAGTTCTGTAATTCGCTTACAGATTGCCAAACCCAGTCCAGTTCCCCCAAACTTGCGAGTCGTGGAAGTATCCGCCTGTTGGAAACCTTGGAATAACTGTCCTAACTGCTGCGGAGTCAAACCAATTCCGGTGTCTTTGACGGCAATATACAGAACAATATCAGTATCACGGTATTCCTTGAGCCTGATGATGATGGCAATTTCACCCTTTTCCGTGAACTTAACGGCATTATTGGCATAGTTAATCAGAATCTGGCCTAAACGTAAGGGATCGCCAATGAAGTTTCGAGGTAAATTTCGATCAATATCAAAGATCAGTTCTAAACCCTTAGCGGCGGCTTTTTCACTAATTAAGGTTGAAACATTTTCCAGTACCTTTTCTAGTTCAAAATCAATAGACTCAATAGTTAATTTACCCGCTTCAATTTTCGAGAAATCTAAAATATCATTAATAATTCCCAACAAGTGTTGGCTGGAGGTTCGAATTTTAGTTAAGTATTCCCGTTGACGAGAAGTTAGATCCGTTTTCAGTGCTAAATGAGTCATGCCAATAACAGCATTCATCGGCGTGCGAATTTCATGGCTCATATTAGCCAGAAAATCAGCTTTAACCCGACTGGTTTCCTCAGCGAGTTCCTTTGCCCGTCGCATTTCCTCCTCAGCGGCTTTAATCTTGCCAATATCCGTTAGCCACCCCAACACTCCGGGCTTCCCTTCGTATTCCGTGACCATGAAAGTGGCCATAATATCGCGAATCTCCCCAGTGGGGCTATACATTTTGAAATAACCCCCTTCATAGATGCCCTGGCGTTGCAGTTCCGCCAGCATTTGAGGGCGAACCGAGGGATCAACATAGATTTTGGCTGGGGAGTCCCCGATCTTGAGATCCACCAAGTCGGCAATACGTTGGTTCGCAAACCGGGTAATGCCATCGACGGTGATCGCGACTCCAACCGGAGCTTTATCGAGAATGGACTGAAGGTGTTCACGCTGGCGAGTAATTTCCAATTCAGCTTGTTTACGGGCTGTAATGTCGCGGACTGAGGCAAATATACTGATATCGTGTTCTCCCAAGGCCGGCAAACGGGCAAGTCCCACTTCAACGGGAAAGGAGGAACCGTCGTAACGCAGACCCAGCACTTCTCGATTGTGAATGCCGATCTGACAAGCGGGTTCTAGGTGTGAGTTACAATTTGCACAGTCAAAATGGTATGCACAGACTTCATCCAGTCCCAGTCTGTGGATTGGCTGACCGATTAACTGATGAGTCTCATATCCAAACATGGTGGCTAGGGAAGTGTTAGCCAGGATAATAATCCCCTTGGAGTCAATCACAAGCATCCCATCAGGAGCATATTCAATTATTCCTCGATACCAGGCTTCCGTTTCTGCCAAAGCCTTACTTTGATCCCGTTGCAATGCCGTTTCATGTAATACCACCAGCATCACAATCCCTGTGAGTAATGTAGTGGCTAGGGTGACGGTAATGACAATAATATGGGGTTCAACGCCAGTAATAGAGTTATGACTGACGGAGTTTGGCAGGAAATAAGCAGCAGTCATTCCAGAATAGTGCATAGCCGATGTTGCCAGTCCCATGATTACGGCTGAAATGGTTAAGGTATAGCGACTCGCTGCTACTGAAAACCGTTGACTCATATAGAAGCGGAACCACAGCGCGGTTACAGCTAAAATGATCGCGACTACAATTGAGAAGGTGAAGCGGAAGACATTGTAGCGAATCAAGCCATCCAATCGCATGGCTGCCATGCCTGTATAGTGCATTGTACCAATGCCAAGCCCAAATAATGTCCCTGCAATTAGCAAGACTTTGAAACTGGGGCGGGAACGGGTAATGAAGTGCATCGCATAGACGCTGGCAGCTACACCCGGAACCATCGATAGGGCTGTCACCCCAGGATCATAGTTGATACCGCAAGGCAGGTGAAACCCTAGCATTCCAATGAAGTGCATAGCCCAGATGCCGATTCCCATTGCCACTCCACTTAAGGAAAACAGGGTATTACGAATGTGTTGAGCCCTAACCCGTTCAGCAAACTGGCTCATCAAAAAGGCGGTATAGGAGGTAAAAATAGCAATGGCGATGGAAAGAATAACCAATCCTGGATGGTACTCGCCCTGATAGACGATACTGCTATCCGGCATCTGGTGGACAAAATGCAAGTAATCGCCGAACATTATATATATTTTTTTTTGAAACCTAGATCTCTATTTTAGGAGTCTTGGGATTGTTAAAAATATTCTTCTTCCACCGGAACCTCTAACTTTTGTAAATCGGGGAGTTGAACAACTTCTTTCTCCGGTTCCTTCACATTAATGGGTACTCTCAACGGTTGACGTTGTTCGATCCAACAACTGGCTAACGGTAAGGTTTGATCCAAATCTTCCAACGGTCGCGGAATTACCATCACCGCGTTTAACTCGCCAATGCGTTCGGCTTCAAACATTCCCGCTTCAACGGCCATCGCCACATCGGACACCGGGCCGCGAATAATCGCCGTACA
Organism: Planktothrix tepida PCC 9214; assembly: GCF_900009145.1. Lineage (NCBI taxonomy): Bacteria > Bacillati > Cyanobacteriota > Cyanophyceae > Oscillatoriales > Microcoleaceae > Planktothrix > Planktothrix tepida. The sequence goes on along the minus strand of NZ_LN889760.1, from coordinate 7,090 downwards.
CAACCCCGCCCCAATGCGTTCATAGGACATCAGACGCACATCTGCTGCTTTTAACATGGCATCCGCCGCCCCTACCATCGCCGGAAATCCGCGTGTTTCTAGTAATCCTACCGCCTGATTACTCAAACGATGACTTGCCCCCCCGTTAGTGAGATGGGATAATCGGGAACTAATGGGAAGCACGATTTCTAAATTGGGAAACGGTCGAGGAATCACTAATGTAGAGATAAATTGACCAAATTGTTTAGCGGTTTGCGCCCCGGTTTCCACCGCTAACCGTACCTCAGAAATTTTTCCCCGGACAATCGCTGTACAATGTCCCCCCCCAATTTTCTCATATCCCACTAAATGAACTCCGGCGGACTTGAGCATCATATCAGCCGTTCCCACAATCGCCGGGAAGCTCTGAGTCGAAACTAAACCCAGAGCCATATCTCTAAATTCGTTCTGAACGGAGCGTTCAGAAGAACCGGAATTTTGTCTGTTTGTGTCCATTTTCAATCATTCCGATGGGTCGGGAAGAGGGGTGTTGACTGTTGAGTGTTGACGGTTAACCGACAACCAACATCCAACACCCTTCAATTCTGGGGATTATTAAAGGCTTTGCGATGGGGAAGTAAGGTATCCAATAACTGACTGAGGTGTTCCTTGCCATAAATAATCGGAGGGAGTGGCTGGGGTAACAGTTCCACCGATTCTGGGGACTGAGGAACCAGAGCGGATTCTTCCGATTTTTCGGGGGAAGGAGCAATCGCCGGTTCTGGTTCAGCAGGAACCGATAAAACATCTGAAGGTTGAGCCGGCTTTTCCTCCAAAGCCGAAATTATTTGGGGTTCTGAAGGAAAAGAAGCTAACTCTAACAGAGGATCGGACAATTCACCAAAACCAGAAAGGATTTGCGGTGATGGGGTGAGCGGAGGTTCCGGTGGCACAGATACCTGTTGGGGTTCTAATTCACCAGAGCAATCGCCAATCACAGATCTCGCGGCAACGACTTGTTGAGGGGCAATAGAACTCTCAAAAATCGTTGTTTCTGAACCAATACAGGCGTTTTCCCCCAGGGTTCCCGCCCCCACAATTAACACCCCCGACCCCAACACAACACCTGCCTCTATTTCTAGGATACCGTGATAAGCCTGAATAATAACTCCCCGGCCCACACAAACTCCCGCAGCAATCCGAAGCTGACTATCGGTTGCCGCTTGTAAGATTACCCCGGGTGCAAGGGTTGCACTGGGATCGATGGTGACATCGCCACTCACATAAACGTCAGGGTTTAGGAGTTGCGGTGGCGATATGTTCATTGTTGCTGGAACCTCTAGCGTTTCAACAGGAAACTGGATCTTAGGGACGTTGGATAATTTCCTCCAGTACCCGACGTTTGGCTTTTGAGTCAATCCCAATCAACCGGACATACTCGCCGCTATGTTCGTTTAAACAACCGTTTAAAGCACTCATCACTTCAGAGATATTGTTCGATTGAATTGGAGAGCAACTCTTCCAAGATCCGGTGCGGAAGCGACGAGCATCAGCGTGTTCTGTGCCAATTTTGTAGCCTTTGGCTAACAGATCCCGCACTTGCTCGGTGACGTTGTTGCCGAGTTTGCCACTGGAAACCGGGGCTACACTGGCGCTACTGCTGGATGCAGGGGCTGAAGTTGAAGCGGTTTTAACCACTTTGCCATCGGGACGTTGGATAATTTCTTCGAGCACCCGGCGTTTGTTTTTGGGGTCAATCCCAATCAAGCGCACATATTCCCCAGGATGCTCACTGATAATGGCATCTAATTTAGATAGGGCATCGGCTACTCCTGAACCCGAAATGCTGGGGCCACTGCGCCAAGATCCCGTACGGAAGCGACGGGCATCAGCATATTCTGTGCCAATTTTGAAGCCTTTGGCTAAGAGATCTCCAATTTGTGCTCCTAAATCAGAACTGCCACTACTAGCAGAACTGGAAGGAGCAGAGGCGGCAACACTGACTTTACCATTACTGGATTTGGCAACAACGGGGCCATCGGGACGTTGAATAATTTCTTCAACTACACGGCGTTTGGCTTTGGAATCAATGCCTAACAAACGGACATATTCTCCAGTGTGTTCTCTCAGGCAAGCTTCTAACGCAGCCACGACTTCCCCGGTACTCTTCCCATTGATGGGAGATCCACTCTTCCAAGATCCAGTACGGAAGCGACGAGCATCGGCGTGTTCTGTGCCAATTTTGAAGCCTTTGGCTAAGAGATCGCCAATTTGCTGAACGATTTCCGAGGATAAATTCCCACCGCCGAGATTGGCATAGGAGCGATCGCGACCACTGCCATTCCCAGAAGATTCATTACGGATGGGGTTAATACAAGAAGCGTTTTCAGAACACTGATAACCGGCTTTGAGAGATTGGTTCACACCAATGACATGAGTGGCGAAGCTGAGATCGGCATCCGTGACATTGGGTAAGCGATCGGCTTGTTGCTGATTGGTGATAATGGAACCAGAGGGAACGTATTTTCCAGGGGGAATTTCCACGTCTTCGATTAAAACGTGCATCATCACAATGCAACCATTCCCAACTCTGGAATTAAACACCGTAGAGCGGAACCCGATAAAACAGTTATCTCCCACATAAGCAGGGCCATGAATTAAGGCCATGTGGGTAATGGAAGAATTCTTGCCAATCCACACGGAGTAGTTTTGGCCATCATCGCCTTTGACCCGACCTTCTTCTAAGCCATGAATCACTACACCGTCTTGGATATTGCTATTTTCCCCAATCGCAAAGGGTGAACCTTCATCAGCGCGAATGGAGGTGCCGGGGGCGACTAATACATGAGCCCCAATGCGAACGTCACCAATAATATTAGAGAAAGAATGTACATAAGCCGTTGGATCGATTTTCGGCTCTGCCAAGTTCTTCGACCAAGGGGTTGGAGGTGCCGCTAGGCCACGAACTGCCATAATCTTAATTGCTCCTAACCGAATAGTTGTTTGTTGTTCGTTTTCAGGGTTCGTTATCTCAGAAGCTAAAATGGGTGATTAAGAAGGAATGGAATTAAAACTTAAGAACTTCTAAAGTTTTGGAATTTCGGGTGCAAAATCTCAATTTTTTTCAAAATTTCAATTATCCTATAAGGAAACACCCTTTCAGCCTTGTTCTTTTTCAAGATTTCCGGCTTCTGGCTTCTCAATTGCCCAACTTTTTCTCCTGTTAATAATGATCTCTTTTGCTGTAAATCAAGCGATTTTCTACGCTGATAGTGTCAATAATGGCAACAATAGCCGCATCGCTGGGGCGTTTTTCATTCCCTTCGATTTGACGGGCTGCACTGCCTCGACTGACCAGTACCCACTCACTCACTCCGGCTCCGACTGCATCAATCGCCACCTCATATCCATTAGATATATCTTCTCCATTTTCATCCACAAATCTGACCAGGAGAAATTTAGAACCGCGTAAACTGGGTTCTTTTTGATTACCGACGACTGTGCCAATCACTTTGGCAATTTGCATAAGAGTTGGAGGATGAATAAAGGGAAATTTTCAGTAACAATGGGTCGGATACACCGACTAAACGTTACGGTTTAAATCTTCTGGAAATTAAGGACGGTTGATGGGACGCCCAGCCATCATTTCGCGGAATTGTTCCACCGCTTCGGTGTAGCGGATGGGTAAAACGTATTCTAAATTTTCGTGAGGGCGGGCAATAATATGGGTCGATAAAACTTCTCCACCCTTGACTCGTTTGACAGATTCAACTCCCGCCGCTACGGATGCTTGGACTTCGGAAACATCGCCCCGCACAATCACGGTAACACGGCCACTGCCAATTTTTTCGTAACCCACTAAGGTAACACGGGCAGCTTTTACCATTGAGTCCGAGGCTTCAACAATAGCAGGAAAGCCTAAAGTTTCGATCATGCCAACTGCAATCGCCATTAAATTTGACTCCTAAAATCAATCAAAACGGTTCGGAAATAACGCGGAATGCCGTCGTACAACAGCAAAATTCCGATAAAACTTAAAATTGACTTTTGGTGCTGCGCCAGCGCCACGGTTCAGGAATTGCTTTTAAGAACTTGTACGTTTGTCAATTCAAAGGGGTATTTGTGAGTCCTTAGCCTTAGTAAGACCGGAACTGCTCTACCGCATCGGTGTAGCGAATTGGTAACACATATTCTAGGTTCTCATGGGGACGGGCAATAATGTGGGTGGAAGTCACTTGACCGCCATTGACTCGTTTGACGGATTCAATTCCGGCCGCTACGGATGCTTGAACTTCGGACACATCCCCCCGCACAATCACGGTGACTCGGCCACTGCCAATTTTCTCGTATCCGACTAAGGTGACACGAGCAGCTTTCACCATCGAGTCTGCGGCTTCAACGACAGCAGGAAAGCCCAGGGTTTCAATCATTCCAACAGCAATTGACATTGTTTAACTCCTAATTAATGAACAGACTAAACTACAATGTATTTTTAAGCAATATGTGACTTCCCAACAGATTGAACCGTCGGATTTAGGCCTACACTCTAGGTTGTAGTTCGCCTCTAAGTCAAATTTTACGGCTTATTTATCCCTAGATTTGGCAATAGTTATATTTTCCTATTGCGACTCCCCATACCGTTAGGCGGGAATGGAAGATAAGCCCTGCTTTCATGAGAGCCAGAAGGTTGCGGCAGGCCTTACCGTACCTTAATTTTTTGTCAAATACGGCTTTAGATTACCTACAATTTCAATTTGCAGAAATAGTAACGAACCTCCCTCTCTAAGAATAGGAGAATCGTGACACCCTTGACAATATTAATCTGCATTATATTTTCTCATTTTTAATATTATTTTTGTTGATATTGAACTTTGATTAAGTTTTGTTAAGTTTTTTAAAAAATAAAAACGTGTTAAAAAGATAATAGCTCTATTAAATAGAGTCATATATTGACTTGACTCTATAAAAAAGTATAAAAATGGAGAGTTCAAGGCAGAGAACAAACCCAAAGGCAAAATCTTGATATAGTAAATTGATAATTCATAAGAATTTTCTAATTTAACTTAACATGACGGATTTTCTCCTCCAAACCAGTTGGTGGATACCTTTGTATGGCTTAATTGGGGCAATCTTGACCTTACCTTGGTCAACGGGACTGGTGCGACGTACTGGGCCAAGACCCGCCGCCTACTTTAATTTGTTAATGACGGTTTTGGCCTTTATCCATGGTTCGGTGATTTTCCGTACCACTTGGGATGAACCCATTCAGCAAATCCTCATCCATTGGGTACATACCACTGATTTAGACTTGTCCTTTGCCCTGGAAATCTCCCCGGTGAGTGTGGGGTCAATGGAATTAGTCACCAGCCTGAGTTTAATTGCTCAATGTTACGCCCTGGGATACATGGAAAAAGACTGGGCACTGGCTCGGTTTTTTAGCCTGATGGGATTCTTTGAAGCCGCCATTAGTGGGTTAGCCTTGAGTGATTCTTTGTTACTCAGTTATATTCTCCTCGAATTGTTAACGCTCTCGACCTATCTTCTCGTGGGCTTTTGGTACGCTCAACCGTTGGTGGTGACTGCGGCTAGGGATGCGTTTCTGACAAAACGGGTGGGGGATGTGTTGCTATTAATGGGGGTGGTTTATCTTTCAACCCTCGCGGGAAGTTTGAGCTTTTCTGATTTGGAAAACTGGGCAGAAACGGCAACCTTAATGCCTTTACAAGCAACGTTACTCGGTTTAGCTTTAATTGCTGGCCCCATTGGAAAGTGCGCTCAATTTCCTTTAAACCTGTGGTTAGATGAAGCGATGGAGGGCCCTAACCCGGCTTCGATTTTGCGGAATTCGGTGGTGGTCGCCAGTGGAGCTTATGTATTAATTAAACTACAACCGGTTTTAGCGTTATCTCCCATTGCCTCTACAACCTTAGTGGTTTTAGGAACGATCACAGCCATTGGTGCTTCCCTGGTTTCCATTGCCCAAATCGATATAAAACGGGCTTTATCTCATTCCACCAGTGCGTATTTAGGGTTAGTTTTTATTGCGGTGGGAGAAAGTCAAGTTGATATCGCTTTGTTATTATTATTCACCCATGCGATCGCTAAATCTTTAATTTTCATGAGTGCGGGTTCCATTATTCTCACCACGAATACCCAAGATTTAACGGAAATGGGCGGTTTATGGTCAAAAATGCCCGCCACGACAATGGCGTTTATTGTCGGTTCAGCAGGTTTAGTGGCGTTAATGCCCTTGGGAACCTTTTGGACAATGCGTCGTTGGGTGAATGGATTTTGGACAGTTCCCCTGTGGTTAATTTTAGTGTTGCTGTTGGTAAATTGTTTAACGGCGTTGAATTTAACCCGGGTTTTCGGATTAGTTTTTGCTGGAAAACCTCAACCTAAAACCAGACGTGCCCCGGAAGTTCCTTGGCCGATGGCTGTACCAATGGTGGCTATGATTATTGTCACGTTATTAGTTCCCCTGATGTTACAAAAATGGCAATTATTACTGACTTGGAATAGTCCCTTAGTTGCAACATCTGCTTCTGGGTTTGCCACAATTGTGTATCAATTAACGGTTCCTTTGTTAATTTTATCGGGATTAATTGGTGTAGCCATTGGAGGAGCAATTTATTTATATGGAATGGGTTCTAAACCCTTTAAATTCCCTTGGAAAGAATTGCAGGATTTACTGGCTTACGATTTCTATATTGATCGAATTTACAATGTTACCGTTGTCTTATTGGTCAGTCGTATTTCTGCCTTAAGTGCTTGGATTGATCGATATATTATTGATGGGATTGTGAATGCGTTTGGTTTAGCAACTCTATTTAGTGGAGAAGGCTTAAAATACAGTATTTCTGGACAATCCCAATTTTATCTGCTCACCATTGCTCTCGGTGTTGGGGCACTTGTGGGACTGATGTTGTGGCTATTTTAATCAGTTATCAGTTATCAGTAAACAGTTATCAATCAAGAAGTGAATAGTAAACAGTTGATTAACTGCTAACTCTTAACTCGTACAGACGCGCAATGGTACTGATAACTGATAACTGATAACTGATAACTGATAACTGATAACTGATAACTGATAACTGATAACTGATAACTG
>NZ_LN889759.1 GCF_900009145.1 Planktothrix tepida PCC 9214 | reverse complement strand
TATTATTAACTAGAAATGTTAGGGACTTTAGCAAAGTTCCTGGTTTGAAAACAGAAGATTGGACGGTTTGACACTCTCCGCTTAGGAGGAACCCCAGCTTTTGTTGGAACTCGTGTATCCATGAAAACATTGCTCAATGATCTCGAAGCAGGCGATCCACTGGATAAATTTTTAGATCATTTGAAAAACACCCTCAGTTTATTTCAAAGGGATTCAAAAAATTGAGAAAACTGTTGAGGAGAGGGATATTTATTTCTCCTAATTTTTATAAATCTCTCTCATTAACCACAAAGCCGCGACAATTCCAACGAAGTGAGCAACTATGGTGTGGGTATTCGCGAGAACTACGAAAAAATCAACAGGTTGGATAAAATCTTGTAGGCTGCCTGCGGTGGCTAAAAAATTTCGAGGTTGAGAAATCGCTTTTGCTAATAAAATTCCGTTGATAGCCTCTGATGCAATTAAGGTGACAGCCATTCCGCTTAAGTTACTGGTTAAACCCAGGCGAATTTGCTTCATGGTTTCTGCACGGCTAGGGCGAGCCATTCCCGGTGCTTTGAGTCTGCGGGCTAAACGAGTGTAACGAAAGGCTTGAAAAATACTAAACCCTAAAATACCCAGTCCAATTAAGGCAAAAACTAAACCCCCGCCCATTCCCGACGTTGTGCCAGGTTGTGCTGTTCTTCCTGGATTAAAGGCAAAAATCGCAAAAAGCTGAATCACAGCAGAAACTACCGCTAAAACAAGCTGTGTCCAAAAGCAAACCCAGCCGGTGGTACGCAGGGCAAAGGCAACCCGTTGAATGGCATTGGAAGTTGGAGGTGAAGAGTCAGATGGATAGGACATTGTTTAAACAATCAGGGGTAAAATCATAATGAACGCGCTTAAAATCCAAGGAACTCAAGCATGAATCAACCACAACCGACGACAACCCCCAACCTAAATGAACCCAAATTTGGTTTCAATCAATATGCTGAACGGTTAAACGGTCGAGCGGCCATGATTGGTTTTTTGATCACCTTGGCAATTGAATATTTTAGCGGACAGGGTTTGTTATCCTGGCTGGGGTTGAGTTAATTTTAGCGAAGACTGTTCATAGTTGACCGTTAATTATAGAAGGTTGTCATTCGTCTGATGGGTCAAAGTTAATTCAGGGTTCTCCTGTTGGGCCGTAATTTTGGGATTTCCCTGGAATTCAGGCTAAACAGAATCAGTCAAATCCTCAGTTTCTGATCACTCTGATAACGGATGACAACTGACCCCGCAAGGGGTAAAATGCAGCAAAAGTTTGGAGATTAAGTTAAATTGGGATTAGATAAACTTTGAAGTGAAGAAGATTAGAGAATGATTCTGTCGGCTCCTATTCCGAGAGATTGTACTAAAAGTTAACACAATTAAAATTTAGAGTAAAACTGTGATGAATGCTTTATGGCCGCGTGTTCTCAGGTCTGCTTATCGTCGAGAACCTATTGTGAGTTTTGTGGTAACGGTTGGAACTGTAGATGCTGTGATTGGTGGAGTGAGTTCAAGTTTATCGTTATTAACCTTTGGGCTTTCCAGCGTTGCGGTGATTTTGGTCTTGCGTTGGTGGATGTTACAACGCTCTAAAATTGAACAACCTGAAACCGCACCGGAATATGCTCTCCCCCCTAGTTCTTCAAGACCTCCCCTCCCTCAACTCACCCAGGACTTACGCCCTCGTCGATCCAAAAAACCGGGTTTTTAAGTTTTTTTAAAAGATTAAATCCCGATGGAAAGTTCAGAAACTCAGTTTCTGGATCAAATCGTTCTTTTGATTTAATGAGAAAATAATCAGGATCACTAAAAATGAGTGCTGTAATTACAGAGGAACGCTTAAAAATTGGTGATGTTGCCACCCGGAGTGGCTTATCGGTGAAAACGGTTCGCTATTATGAAGAAATTGGTTTATTAGCCCCCACCGTTGAACGGTCTGACTCCGGGTATCGACTTTTTGATCCCTCGGTCGTCAACCGTTTAGCATTTGTCAAACGGGCTCAATCTTTGGGTTTAAGTTTAAGTGAAATTCGAGAGATTTTAAATATTAGCGATCGCGGTGAACTTCCCTGTGAGGAGGTTAAACAACATTTAGCGATGAAAGTTGAAGAGATTAATCACCAAATAACCGCCTTAGAAATTTTAAAAAGTGAGTTACAACAATTACTCAACCATTGGCAAGATCATCCATCAAACTATCACGAGGATACCACGATTTGTCCCAATATTCAAGGAGAATGTTAATCCTAAAAAAATCGGGAAGGTATCTGATTGATCCTTCCCGTTGCTTTGGTTTTGATTAAGTTTGTTTCTGAGGGTTTGCCGTTGTTTTTTCAGTTGTCGCGCCCTCGCCGACCCCCCTTTTCCTTTAATATTTCTGCCTTGGGAGCGGGGAGATTCCCAACGTTTTAGTTGTCGTGCCATTTTTCCCTATATTTTTTTACAGCTTTTATTAAGTATAGCTCAATTTTCTGGTTTGTGTCAAGCAAAAACAGAATTATTTTAAGGATAGTGCTGTGCGATCACAACTCATCACAAGGCTTTTCTATCCTGTTCTGAGCCGTTCTCCCGTTGCTGATTTTTTCAAAACTTAATATTTAATGTTCAATTCTTAACATTAACGTCTTGATTCTTAATCATTTTTCTTCGATTCTTAATACTTTATTTAGGAATTTATACTCCTCAAATATGATAAAAAAGAATCATTGTTCTTAAAAGTTTTAGCAAGAGGAGCAGGGATTAGTGCTTGATGTGTATATCGTTTCAGCAGTCCGCACCCCCCTCGGTCGTTTTGGCGGTTCCTTAGCAGGTTTTTCTCCTTCCGATCTCGGGGCCCACGTCATCAAAGCTGCATTGGAACGCGGAGGAGTTCCCAGCGATGCCTTAGACCTCTACATTTTGGGAAACGTTCTCCGCGCCGGACACGGACAACTCATTCCTCGCCAAGCTGCCCTGAAAGCTGGAATTCCCGCCCATGTGGATGGATATGCGGTGGATATGGTGTGTTCCTCCGGTATGATGACCCTGATTAATGCCGCAACCGCCATTCGGGCCGGAGAAGCCGATCTCGTCTTAGCCGGAGGCATAGAATCCATGTCTCAAACCGGATTTTATCTCTCCCAACGGGCGAGATGGGGATATAAATTCCTCATGGGTGCACCGGAACAGTTAATTGATATTCTGGTGTATGACGGGTTAACTGACCCCACCACCGGAGAGGGAATGGGGGATGAAACCGAACGAGTGGCTGCTGAACATGGGTTCACCCGGCAAAATTTAGATGAAGTGGCGTTTTATTCCCACAAACGCGCGACAGAAGCGACTCAACGGGGAATCTTTAAAGCGGAAATTGCCCCGATAGAAATTGTGAGTAAAAAAGGCACCCAAATTCTCGATCAAGATGAAGGAATTCGCCCGGAAACAACCTTAGAAAGTTTAGCTAAATTACGTCCAGCTTTTAGTAAAGAGGGAATATTAACGGCGGGAAATAGTAGTCAACTTTCCGATGGGGCTGCGGCTGTCGTTTTAGCCAGTGCTCAAGCGGTGGAAAAATACGGTTTAACGCCCTTAGCTAAACTGATGTCAGGAACTTTAGCCGGAGGTGAAACTTGGCGATTTACGGAAATTCCGATACTGGCAACCCAGAAACTTCTGACTAAATTGAATATGACAATTGCTGATTTTGATTTAGTAGAAAATAATGAAGCCTTTGCGGTCAGTAGTTGTTTATTCAATCAAATGTTAGGCGTTCCTTTTGACAAAATGAATGTGAATGGCGGTGCGATCGCTTTAGGACATCCTATTGGCGCATCAGGAACCCGAATTATTGTCACCTTGTTGAATGCCTTAAAAGAGCAGGATAAAACCCTGGGGTTAGCCGCCTTATGTCATGGAACCGGAGGCGGTACGGCTTTAGCCATTGAACGAGTTTAAAAGCATTGAGCATTCAGACTAATCACTTAAATTGGAGTAAACAGTATGGTTTCTTTAGGTTTAGAAGATAAAGTCATTTTTGTCACGGGTGGCGGTCGAGGAATTGGGGCAACAATTGTCTCTTTATTAACCGAATTAGGGGCAAAAGTTGCTTTTGTCGATATTAATATTCCCGATGATCATCCGGCTGCCTTTGCAACGAAAGCCGATGTCACGAATTTAGAAGAAATGGAGGCTGTTGGCAAAAAAATTGCTAAAAAATTAGGGCCGGTTTATGGGGTTGTGGCTAACGCTGGGATTACCCGTGATAACTTTTTTGGGAAACTGTCTCCCGCCGATTGGGATGCGGTGATTAATGTTAATTTAAAAGGGGTTGTGAATACGATTAAACCCTTTGTTGCGGGAATGTATGAACAAAAATCTGGGTCAATTGTTGCCATTAGTTCGATTTCAGGTGATCGCGGTAATGCGGGTCAAACCAACTATGCCGCAACGAAAGCGGCTGTGATTGGTTTAGTCAAATCTTTAGCTAGAGAAGCGGCGCGTTATAATGTACGGGCAAATGCGATCGCCCCTGGATTTATTAATACCGAAATGACCAAAGTGATCGCCGATAATATCAAAGAAAAAATTATTGCAGAAATCCCATTCCGTCGCTTTGGAGAACCCGAAGATATTGCTTGGGCTTGTGCATTTCTGTTATCTCCAGTTGCTAGTAGTTATGTAACCGGAGAAGTCCTCAGAGTTAATGGAGCCCATCATACTTAAACATCACTCAAGACAGTGGAACAGGCATATTGCCTGTTTCATACCTATTTTGTTTGATTCAAGAAAATGATTAAAAACTCCTCCCGTCTTCAAAGGGAGGGAGGGTGGGGTTCCTCTTAAACAATTGAATTCATGGTGAAAAAAATGGATAAAGAAACCGCAACTTGGAATGATTTAACCGGAAATTGGGTGAATGCTTGGACAGATGCAGGAACTCAAATTTGGAAAGCTTGGTTTAATCAAATGGGAGTAGCAACCGAAGAAAACGGAAATGCGGAAACCAAACCCAATATGACCGCTTTAACAGAACGGTTTACGCAGAATCAACAGTTATTAATGCGTTTTCTGAAGTTGTCTTTTGATGCTTGGCAAGATATTTTACCGAAAGTTCAAGCCGGAGAGGATTGGCAAAAAACCTTAACGAATTATACCGCCCAAATTCGCAAACAATTAGATGATTTTTCCCTCGGAAATCAAAAAATCAATCAAGATACCACTCAACTTTGGCAATTATATTCTCAACAAATCCAAAAATTTAATCAAGTTTGGATGGCTTATATGGAGTCTTCCCTTGGGCCATTAAACCAAACTTGGACAGGAAATAGCCAACCTTGGATCGAACTGAATAACCTGTATTGGGAGATGTTTTATCAACCCACCTTTGGGAATTTTCTGCAAAGTCCCACCCTAGGAATTACACGGGAATTTAATAATAAAATTCTCAAAGGATTTGATCAATGGACAAATCTTTATCGCGCTAGTAACAATTATCAAATTTTATTATCCGATATTCAAGTTAAGTCCTTTGAAGCCTTAATTCAAAAGTTAGTTGAGTTAGCTGAAAAAGGCGAACCCGTTACCGACTGGAGGAAATTCCAAGATCTCTGGAGTATCGTTTCTGATGATATTTTTGAGAAGACTTTTGTTTCGGAAGAAAATCTCAAAGTTCATGGAGATTTTCTCAATGCTTTAAATGCCTATCGCATTCAACAACAAGAATTAATGGAATCTTGGATGAAAGCGATGAATATGCCCTCTCGCAGCGAAGTGGATGAAATTCATAAAACCGTTTATGAACTGCGAAAAGAAGTTAAACGGTTGAAAAAAACTTTGGCAAAGTATGAACCAGAAAGTTAACGGTTGACCTGTTTTGTTAATAGGTTTTTAACAGGCAAGATGCCTGTTCCCCATTCCACAGTCCCTAACTTGAATTAAACCTATGTTACCTTTTTTAACTCAATTAAGTTTGGAAGATACCACCCACGAATATGTGGAGTTAACGCAAAAACTCGTGAAAGGTATGGAAAATTTAAGCCGTTTACGAGAAGAAGATATTGAAGTAGGTTTTTCTCCTAAAGAAGTGGTTTATAAGGAAGATAAAGTGATTTTATATCGCTTTAAATCCCAAGTTGAAAAACCCTTTCAAATTCCGGTTTTAATTGTTTATGCCTTAGTTAACCGTCCGTTTATGGTTGACTTACAGGAAGATCGATCCTTAGTTGCTAATTTGTTAAAATTGGGATTAGATGTTTATTTACTCGACTGGGGATATCCGACTCGCGCCGATCGTTGGTTAACCTTAGATGACTACTTAAATGGTTATCTGGATAACTGTGTCGATTTTATTTGCAAAACCCATCAATTAGACAAAATTAATCTGTTAGGAATTTGTCAAGGGGGAACCTTTAGTCTCTGTTATAGTTCCATGCACCCCGACAAGGTGAAGAACTTAATTGTGATGGTGACTCCCGTTGATTTTAAAATGAAAAATACCCTGCTCAATATGCGGGGAGGTTGTACCCTAGGTTCTGATGCGTTAGATGTCGATTTAATGATTGATGCGATGGGGAATGTTCCCGGAGATTTCCTCAATCTTGAATTTTTGATGCTCAAACCGTTGCAATTGGGATATCAAAAATATTTGGATTTACCAGATATTATGAGCAGTCAAGATAAATTGCTGAATTTTATGCGGATGGAAAAATGGATTTTTGATAGTCCAGATCAAGCTGGAGAAGCCTATCGGCAGTTTTTAAAAGATTTCTACCAAGGCAATAAATTAATTAAAGGTGAAGTTGTGATTGGGGAGAAACAGGTGAATTTAAAAGCGGTGAATATGCCTGTTTTAAATCTGTATGCGGAGAAAGATCATTTAGTAGATCCATCATCTTCTATCGCCTTAAAACAATATGTGGGTAGTAAAGATTATACCGTCCAATCTTTCCCCGTCGGACATATTGGAATGTATGTGAGTGGGAAAGTGCAACGGGATTTACCCCCCACTATTGCCAATTGGTTAAAAGCCAGAGGTTAAGAAAATGTTCTAGGATCTATTGGGGTGATGACTAATCCGTATTGATACAGATTTTAGGAACGAACCCTCCCCAAAAACACCAAGGGGATACTGACTAAAGTTTAAGTTCAGTTCCCCTTTTTGAATATATCTTTCCCAATATTAAGAACTGTAACTAAAAACCTTCACAATCAGAATATTATTTCATTAATATTCATAGTTTATCTTTAAGCAACACTGGATTGAATCGGTAGCAAGCAAACATTAAAAAAACTAATCTTAAAGGTTCATCAGGAACTTTTTTTTCAACGAAAGCAAGGCTAGACTAGATTCATGTTAAAACTAGCAGTTTAAATTCCCTAAAATAGGCATTCTGCCTGCTAGTCAGGGATTTTAATGTGCTAAAATTTAACGCCTCGGTTTCAATGTGACCTCAAAAGAAGGCTTGTATGCGAACCCTTTCTCCTCAATCTTTTTCCCATTTTCCTAAGCCTTATCACCCCCATCTTCCCATGAGGATTGTTGCTCTCGGAGACAGTCTAATTTATGGATTTGGTGATCCCGTTGGTGGGGGTTGGGTAGAACGCTTACGTCGCCTGTGGATGTCTCCCAACCATCCCGGTCATGCCCTCTATAATTTAGGGGTGCGAGGAAATGGTGTCGCTCAAGTTTCCCAACGGCTGGAAAAAGAATGGAGTCACCGAGGAGAATTCCGAAATCGTCAGCCTGAATTAATGATTCTGTCCGTTGGGGTGAATGATTCTCCCCGGTTAGGACGAGCAAATGGAAGGCCATTTACAGAATTTGAACACTTTCATACCCAACTGAATCATTTGTTAGATCAAGCCGTCAATTTGTGTCCGGTTTTCTTTGTGGGAATGGTGCCTGTGGATGAAAGTAAGATGCCATTTCTCGATTGTTTTTATTATAATCACGCTGACCAGTACCGCTACAAACAAGCCACCCAGTTAGCTTGTGAACAACGTCAGATTCCCTATCTCGATATTTTTGACCTGTGGTTGAAACGAGGAGAACATTGGCGACGGCTACACTTAAGTGCTGATGGTCTTCATCCCAATATCCGAGGCTATCAAGCCTTATTACACGATATTCTCAACTGGGAACCCATGTCTGGTCTTCACACCTATCTGCCTTCTTGGGAAACCAGCGCTTGATAGGGATTAATAAAACTAATCACAGAATAGCAAATAGGGGGAAAACTTAAGGTACAGACGTGAAAAAAAATTATACAATATAAGAGTAAGGAGAAAAGCTAAGTTGTTTAGATTCCAGAAGATTAAGTTGTTCAAAATTAAACCTACTTAATTTCTGAGTCACAACGTTCTATTTCTACTCCACTATGGGGTTAATTCTCCTCAACTAACACCCGATTAGAGATAAGGCGGTGAGCAAAACAGTAAAAATAGACGAATTTCCCGCAAACGCAATGTTCGGGGAATACTCCACAAACTAACAAGACTAACCCCTATCAGGAGTTGAAACCATGACTAGCAAATTAGAATTTCAAGTATTTTTTGAATCTGCCCTCCTATTCTTCGGCTTTTTATTACTTTCCTTGCTTTTATAAGAAGATATAAGGGTATAGCACTACGCATTAAAATTGTAGTAGAGAGACGCGCCATGGCGCGTCTGTTCCCTGTTCGGTGTTCCCTAACGCTATAGATGGCACAGGTAGCGATCGCTATTGCCAACTTTAGGGTTTGTTCGCAGATAATCGTAAACCCAATCACAAGCTCGATCAATCAGGTTATCCAAATCGAGATTCCACATAATTAAGGTTTTATCCCGACTGGCGGACACTAAAACCTGACCATCGGGACTGAAGCTAATCCCCATGACGCCATCCCGATGGCCGACTAATGTTTTTAATAATGTGCCATCCTGACGACTCCAGAGTTTAACCGTACCATCAAAACTGGCTGAGGCAATTAACTGACTATCGGGACTAAACACTACACTGGTTACACTATCACTTGATCCCTTTAATAATGTTTTGAGATAGTTCCCCTTGCTATCCCACAGTTTAACCGTATTGTCATAGCCGGCGGACGCAATGACTTGACCATCGGGGCTAAAACTGACGCTGAGAATCAAACCTTGATGGCCCGCAATCGTTTTTAACAAAGTTCCCTGATGATTCCACAGTTTAATCGTTCCATCGTCACTAGAAGTCACAATCACTTGACCATCCGGGCTAAACGTAACACTATTAACCCATAAATGATGTCCAATTAAGGTGTGTAATAATTCCCCCTGGCGGTTCCACAATTTCACTGTTTTATCCTTACTGGCTGTGGCAATCGTTTCCCCATCAGGGCTGAAGGTAACACTCATAATGCTATCATCATGAGCAATCCAACTGTTGAGCAATTGAATTGATTCTACGGAAACTCGCTTTTTCTGAACAGGTAACGCCGTTGTCCTGCGATTAAACAGCCAAGGAATTCCCCGGAACATCCCAAACTGAAATAACCGCCTAGAGGATGTTTGGGGGGTTTCGGCATCAGCACTGAGTTGCCACAATTTCACCGTATGGTCATAGCTGGCTGTTGCTAACAGTTCACCATCCGGGCTAAAACTCACCGTCGCCACCCGATCTTGATGTCCGGTTAATGTCGTTAATAATGCTCCTGTACGACTCCACAACTTCACGGTTTTATCCTGACTCGCCGAGGCAAATATCTCACCATTAGGGCTAAAACTTACCCCTAAAACTCGATGTTGATGTCCAGTCAGGGTTTTCAGAGGAATGTGATCAATATTCCATAGTTTTACCGTTTTGTCATAACTAGAAGACGCTAAAGTCTTGCCATCGGGAGAAAATTGAACATTCGTGACTTTATCCCCATGTCCTTGCCATTGTTTTAATAACGTTCCTTCCACTGTCCATAAATAAATATTCTTATCGTCACTAGAAGTCGCTAATAATTTGCTATCGGGAGAAAAATGAACCCCATAAACTCTGGAGCCATCTCCCTTTAAGGTTTTTAACAGTTGACCGCGACGGTTCCACAGTTTCAGCGTTTGATCTTGTCCCACCGTGGCTATGAATTTACCATTGGGAGAAAATTGGACTTTATAAACCGTTTCCTTCGGATCTTGGGTATGGTCTAAATTGTAGAGAATTGTTCCATCCAATTCCAAAATGGTTACCATGCCATTAGCAAGAGCGATGGCTAAAACGCCACCATCAGGGCTAAACGCCACGGACGTTAACGCCGCCCCATTCACAAACGTTCGTAATAATTTCCCGTCTCGACTCCATAATTTTAATTGATGATCTTCAGATACCGAAGCTATCAAACGGCCATCCGGTGAAAAGGTGACACAGGAAACGCTTTTGTGATGACCTCGGAGTGTTACTAAGGGAACAGACATCTGGCCCCTAACTTTTGTTACCTCCGCCTCTAAAGACCAAAGTTTAATTATTCCATCCTGAGATGCAGAGGCGAGTAATTGACCATCGGGACTGAAACTAACGCTCGTGACACTGGCGGTATGACCGACTAAGGTTTGTAAAAGTTGACCTTCAGGTGTCCACAATTTAACGGTTTTATCAAAGCTCCCAGAAGCCATGGTTTTACCATCGGGACTAAAAGAGACATCCCAGGCGACATCCAGATGTCCTTCTAAACGGTTGCGTTCTCCAATACCATACACCGCCTGCTGTAATGTGGCTGCAATTCGAGTTTCCATCGTGGTCAGTTCAGGACTCTGGGCTGTTGTGGCTTTCAATTGTTGAAATTGTCGAGCCGCCCTTAAAGCTTCCATTAAGGCATCAAACTTATATTGTGAGAAGAAAAGTGCTTCGGAAGAAGCCGTTAAGGTTGCTAAATCTGCCAGTTGTTTTTGTTGATCAGCCCGTCGCTGTTGATGAGTCGCTACTTTTGTTGTAAAACCCAATAATAGGGCAACCACCATCGAAACACCTAACAACTGTTGTAAGAGTTGATTGCGTTTTAACAATTGCTCTCGACTCATTTTTTCTAAAGCGGCTTCTGCTTGATATTTTTCAGCTTGAACTTGGTTTAAACGCTGCTGAATATCTTGCTGGCGCTGTTGTTCTTGCAAGGCATATCGTTGGCGAATTGGTAATACTAAATAATCATGCAGCAATTGATATCGATCTTCCGGTTCCTCCCGTCTTCGTAACAGCAAACCGGATTCTAATATTACATCAATAAAGGCTTCAGGTTCCTCCCGATCTTCAACAATTGTTGACAGCTTGGCACTGAGTTTGCAATGCCCTGAGCTTGCCGAAGGGTCGAAGTGTTGACCACCCGCTAAAATCGTGTTGATCCCCCCATCTCCTAGTCCCCTAGTCCCCCCATCCCCTAGTCTCCCCGTCCCCTTGTCCCCCCATCCCCTTGTCCCCTTGTCCGCCTCTTCTTGTCTCCTCCTAGCGGCTGTAATTAATTCAGCTTTTGTTTTAATGGGGCGAGTAAATTTTTCATCTGTTAAGGCAAATAACACTTCCCACGCCGCATCTTCGTTTTCTTGACCACAATCTTGAATCACTTGTTCAATGGAATGTTTAATTAATTCGGCTTTGGGATTAAGTCCCAATTTTTGATAAGCCGATAAGGTGGTAATTCCATGTTCTCCTTCTTCCTGAAGTTGAGCACCCACAACTTGCAATTCAATGGGTCTAACTTCTTGACGTTCATCCGCTAAATCGGCGACTAAAGCATTAATTAAAGCGGGTTCTAATTTTAATTTAGCTCGTTGCGTTAATCGGTCAATCACTGTTTTTGCTTCAGCTAAAGTAAAATCTCGCAAATGATAGCGGATTTTTTTGTCCAAAATGTTATTATTAATTGCTTCTAAATTTAATAAATAATCACATTCCAAAAGATAGTGAAGATAATCTTCCCTTAAAGAAAAAATAATTTTAACAAACGGTAAATCCAAGCAAATTTTCAAAAAATCATAAAATATTTTTCGTCTAGCTTGATGCTGAGAGACAAAAAAGAATTCTTCAAATTGATCAAAAATCAAAACCGTTAGTAAATTTCGATCTGCATTTTGAGTCAATTGTTTTAACACAAAAGAAGACGAATCAAGAATAAAAGAATTAGCTGTTTCTGCGGTTTTTTGGAAAAAGTTAATCGGTTTAGTTGAGGATTGAGCAATCACGTTATACCAGAGTTTTTTAATGGATTCATCAGGATATTTGAAGGTATCACAATTCAGTAAAGCATTGGCTAAATTACGTTCTAATTCTCTGGCCCAATCCGTATAACCCTGAATCACAACGGGTAAACAACCTCTAGCACTAATCGCCGTATTCTTCAAGGCTGGAACTAAACCTGCATTGACTAAAGAACTTTTGCCCACGCCAGAACGCCCATGAACAATAATCAATTTGTGATCATCTCGACTTAATCGATGCAGCAAATTCTGAATATCCTGTTGGCGACAGGATGCCATCATTTCTTCCGCAATAGTTACGATATTTTCCCCATGAAGACTAGAGGGATTTATCGCTTGTTTAGGCGGTTGAAGTTGGGCAGCCCCAATAAACGCTCGGAATCCATATTGATGCTCAAGTTCTCGTTGTTTTTTCTTGATTCTAAACGCTTTACGATACTGACCTTGATGATAGTAAATATTCCGTAATTCTCCCAAAATATCCAGATACAACTGTGGATTATATTGAGGTTTTGTTTGCTCTAAAGCTAATTCTAATTCTTGCCGCGCTTGTAGCCATTCTCGCTGCTGTTGATAACAGCGTGCTAATAATAATAAACATTGTCCTCGACTTGCTGTTCGATTCAATTCGGGTAAAATTGTTAACGCCAATTGCGCTAAAGCAAGGGCTTGATTCCATTGCGACCGTCGTAACGCCACCTCTGCCATAAACCCATAATCTTGAGCGAGTTGGCTAGCGGTTCCATAAATCAGGTGCATTTTTAACCCAGAGATGGCTAATTCTTGTAACTCCTCCCATAATTGTAAACGTTGTAAAACTTCTCCTAAATGGGAGAGAACTCCTGCTGCTAAATCCGGTCGTCCAGCTTGTTCAAAAATCTGCTGACTTTGCTCAAAATAATTTTTAGCTTCCAGTAATAATGTGTGTTTTATCCCTGGATTTCTTGTAGCTTGAATGCAATAAGTTAAGGCAATATGAAAGAGAACAATTCCCTGACGGTTGACCGTGAACCAACACCCTACATCTTTCTGAAGACATTCATGTTGTAGAAAAGCTAAACTTTGTTGATAATGTTGGCGAGCTTTTTCACTGTGGTCATTAGCATCGCAATCTTGAGCGAAAATAAACTGACGAAACGCTTCTAACGCTGGGTCTAATTCATAACCTCGATTTTGTAAATCTTGCCAATGGAGTTCAAGTTCTCGGCGACGATTAGAATTGATGGCAAAGTCAGACGGATAACTCCGAGAAACGGAAGATTGAAAGGTTTGTTGTGTTTCCGGTTCCCAAGCTTTAATTTTGAGTTCTGCCAAGGTAAAAAGGGTATTAGCTTGTAATTTTAAATAATCTAATAACTCCGCCGTTGTTAATTGAAATTTAATCGTTGCGGCTGCCCAACTTTTAAAATCCGGTGCTAGACGAATTAACTGTGTTGCTATATCATCGGTAATCCATAAAATCACAGGAAAATTAAATTGTTTACGAAATTCATCCCGAACTTGATTCGTTGAACTCAGAAGAGCATCGAGATTTTCAACGGTTTCTAACCCTAGAATCATCAATGCTGACGGGGAATGGGTTTGAACGTATTCTGATAAGGTTGTATACAGGGTTGACGTTTGAGCAGAGAGGATGAGAAGTTCAATTGTAATTTCAGAATCAGCTTGTACAGCCTGAAGCACTTGTTGTCTGAGTTGACTAGAATTGCATCGCACTAAGACTAAGGAAAATTGTCCTTGAGATAGGGAAACCGAGCGCACTAATCGATGTAAACCTTGTTGATTAACTGAGGCTACTGCTTGAGAATCCAATAGTCTATTCATAGGAAGATTGCACACTGAGGGTAAAAATACTATATTGACGCTCAATCTTTAATTCTGTCGAAGTTTGGGTTTCTCCTGCCGAATTTTCTGCTTCCTATCAAACTGAAATTAACGAGTCAAGGAAACAATCGGTTAAGGAGGTGATTATCCATCAAAGTTCTGGGGGGTTTACTGGTAATATTATTGAGATTAAAACCCAGAAACACCCTAGAGCATTTCGCCATAGAAACCTAAAATTCCCCATCTCGGAAATTAGGTTTCTCTACATCCCCAAAGTAGAGAGTTTGAAAAAATAGATTGAGTGTACGGAAGTAATCTATACTTCACTATACTTTATTCCCATGAGTCTACTGTAGCGTAAATCATCACAATTGGAAAGAAAAAAACAAAAAAAGCAACATTAAGTTGAATTTAAACTACAATTGGCTACTGATGCAGCTTTTGGGAAGGGAATTAAAGCCCTCCATGCTCTAACAATTATAGCAAAAGTATATCATTAATCAAATACAAGAACAGGTTGAATATAAATTTAACTTTCCTTTACAATATTAAAAAAATATTAAAAAAAGTTATCAAAACACAGAGATTTTGCGCTTCTCCCCAAAATTCATCAAAGAATGGGGATCAAAAAATCACCTTTGTCGAGACAGGAAGCACCGGGGAGTAGGATGTGAACCGTTGAAGGTGTTTACCCTAACACACCCTACACCCCCCTAGCCTCTGACCCCCTAGACTTGTTTCCAAATTTCTTGAATATCGTCTGGAAGCCACCCTGTAATTTCTTCAATTCGTTCTTTAGAAAGTTCAGCTTTTGTTGCAGAAAATACAGCTTTAATCACGGTTTCTGCATTGGTTGTTGGAGGTAAACCCCCTTCATTGGCCACACGAACTAAAAATTTTTCCGAATCAATTCCTGATAGACCAGGCCCTTTTAAAGGGGGACGAATCCGGCTTAAAAAACCGACAATCGGATTAGTATCTTCCCATAACTCGGCAATTTCCATTTGGAGTCTTTTATTAGAAGTTGGCATCACTTCTTTATGTAATTCTTCAGCAACATGGTCGGCGGTTTCTGTACTCATAACATCCCGCATGACCCGAAAGACAACTTCTGTAATATCTCTGGCATCATAGAGATCAGAAAGACCTCCTTCAGTCATAACTTTTTCTAAAAATGGCTGATGTTTTTCTGAAATTTCAACATTCGCATCCGGTTGTTTTTGTTGGGCTTGTTGTGTCGTCATACTTTAACCTCTTTTAAAAGTTTAACTGTATTTAAGACAGTAGAGGAGAAACTGTAGAAGTGAATCTTTCAAAAGATAGGTGTATTAAGTTTTTTTTAAATTATATCTTTGGATATAACATATTAATTTTGGGGTTTGTCAAGATGAAATTATGAATACAAACCAACGTTTAGCGACTTTAAACCGTATCCGTAAACTCAGCCGTTTAATGGATACTTCGATTCGCCTTCCGGTAATTGGTTTTCGGATTGGTTTAGATCCGATTATTGGTTTAATTCCCGGTTTCGGAGATATCATTGATACTGCTTTTTCAGGGTATTTAATTTATTTAGCTGCCCAATTTAAGTTACCGAATTCAGTATTAGGTTGGATGGTTTTTAATATTGTATTAGAAGCTATATTAGGAACAGTCCCTTTGGTAGGGGATATCTTTGATGCTTTCTATAAATCTAATATTCGCAACTTGAATTTATTAGAAGAACACCTGAACAATACAGAACCCGAATTAAGCCAAGTTGAGCCAATGAATTCAGCTAAGAAAGAAAAAATAACGGTCTGATTTTAGCAGAAATCCTCTATTTTTATGTTCATCAACTCCCAATATGATTCAGTAGAATGGGGATAGCCCATCCTACTTGTTGATTTTATTTAATGGTATGGGTTTCTTTGTTTTTTAACCCTTCTTTTCCATGCTCTAAACGCAATTCTCCTGAAGGTTCAGACCGTTTCCAGAAGGGAGTCTCTTTACCCATTGGGCCTTTTGCAGGAGTCACACCGCCATCGACTAACCATAATGCACCTGTAACATAACTGGCTTCATCGGAGGCCAGAAACGCATAAACATTAGCAACTTCTTCCGGTGTACCTCTTCGCGCTATTGGTGTTGCTTGAATTAAAGTTTTTTCCATTTTTTGATCCATTGGGCCAGTTTCTTTATGTGTCCAAGCGGTATCAATTGCCCCCGGACACACACAATTTGCCCGAATTCCATGTTTAGCTTGTTCAACTGCAACCCCCATCATAAAAGAGTGCATCCAGCCTTTTGTACCTCCATAAGGTGCATTTTGAGCGAGTCCATTAAATCCCGCTTCTGACCCAGCCGAAATAATATTTCCGGCGGTTTTTCTTAAGTGAGGAATAGCATATTTAGTCATTAAAAATGCTGACCGAATATTCATCCGAATAGTCTGATCAAAATCGGTAATGGGATAATCATCAATTTCTGCATTGGTTAAGAATACACCCGCATTATTCACTAGAATATCCAGCTTTCCAAACCCATCAATTGTCGCATCAATGCACCCTTGAGCCTGGGTTTCAACGGATACATCCCCAGCATAAGCCATTGCTGAACCGCCAGATTTCCGAATCAATGCAGCGACAGATTCAATCGGATCATCGGGTAAACCATTAACAATTACTTTAGCACCTTCTTTAGCAAATTTATGGGCGATCGCTTCCCCAATTCCAGTTCCAGCCCCTGTAACAATTGCCACTTTATTTACCAGCCGTCCTGTTAACCCATCCATAATTTATTCCTAATAAATTCTCCTCTCCCACTGTTGTTAAATAGCATCAAACTTTCCTCTATCTTCAGTTAGATTCTGGAAGTTTATTAATTCCTGATTGCTCTTGTTGCATCTTAAACAGCAATCAACTATTGTCAACCTCAAGGCATTGCTGTGATCGAATTAATTTAAACGTTTAACAGCCTCTGAGTTCAGATCCTCGGAGGCTGTTAAACTTGGGCGTTTTTACTTTTAGGATTGAATATTTTAATCCCCTTTTATCAGAGGATTATTTACAAAGTTATTATACTGTTGAAATTTTTCATCCTTTCGGATTGCTTCAATTATAAGCATAAAAACTTGGGATTTCCCCCATTTCTTAATAAAAACTTTACCTTTTACTTAAGTTTACAATTACTTGAAACCCCTATGGATAATAGGGTAACAGGAGAATTAGCATAAATAATTCCATGATTTCAAAGCAGCAATCTAAGTGCTTTTTTTCGTCAGACTTCCGTATTTTCTCGTAGTGTCATCCCTTGGAATGCTACGGACATAGGATTTAATTTCGTCCAAGGTATAGCGCGTCTCTACTAAATCCAGCAAACTCATTTCCTGTTCCCTGCGAAGCACTGAGCTTGTCGAAGTGTTCCCTGTTCAATTAGAATTGTCAGATAGGTTCACAGGGGGTGAAACCCTTGATAGATGGGCAACAGAAAGAAGCTGAACCAGAAAATGTAACAGAAAATCAATCCTGTAGAGGTATTCCTAAAACTTTCTAAAAATAGAATAATCAAGCTAAATCAAATTGATTGGCATTAATTGGTGAGTACCTTTCTTTACAATAGGCACTTACCATTTCTTAGGGAAATCCATACAATTAATAAATATAATAAATAAAAGGGTATGAACAATCAAGGCAAATTGCAAATTTTATATTTTGCTTTAGAAGATGTAGTATCTTCAATTTGTAGTCTTAAAGATTGTTATTATAGTTTTGATTATAATTGTGAAAATTTATTGAGTGAACTCATTAAAGAAGGAGAAAACGCTTATCAAAATAATATCACTCTAATCCCGACAAAAAGGGTGATAGAGGGATACATGGGAAAACTAGAAACAGAATATTTAGATATCATTTATCTGCTCTGGTTTGCCTTAAGTTTTGGATTAGCTAAATATTTTTCGATTAAAGCCAAAAAACCTAATTTACTTCAAGAAATAGATGACAGGTTGAGATTAGCATATCATAAATATTCGTCAGAAAAATCTCCTGAGACTTGGGAAAAAATTTATTCAATAGTTAAATTCAACCTACATAAAGATTGACTTAAGGGAATGGGGCAACCCCAGAGTTAAGGTTGATGACCTCATGGAATTGAGTAGGATTTCAACTCCATAAAAAACCCCCTGGGTTGCCCTCTAAATAACTAACTTTGAAAGTTCAGGACTTAGGCTTCCCCGTGTTCTGGGTAAAAATGACGAGTGCCTAACACTCTGCAAATAAACACTCGTCTTGCTACCGCAATGAACATACGAAAGGATTAATTCATTATTTCATTTCTACAACGGTGAAGACATACCCCTACAGTAACGGTTTTCTGTTACATTTTTTGGTTCAATTCCCAATCAGGTCAAGATAAAATACGGGCAGAAATTATTCTGATATCAACTCAAGAATAGCACTCCATCTCAAACCCAGAGGCTTTACAGTTCAGATGGACAACCATTGGGCAAAATTGTTCGATTTAAAATAGCATGGTTGAGATTAATATCAGGGGGGATAACTTTAGTTAAAGCTGCCCACTTGAGATTCGTTCCGTTGAGTTTGGCTCCTGTTAAATTCGCTCTTAAAAGAATAGCTCCTCTTAAATCAGCATCCGTCAAATCTGCATCACTTAGGTTACAATCAGACAAATCTGCACCTATCAAATTTGCCTGACTTAAATTTTGCCCCATCGAGATTGGCTTGACTTAATGAAGCATGATTCAAATTGGTGTTTGATAAATTTGCTTGAGTCAGGTTGGCATAGGTTAGGTTTGCTTCTGTTAAGTCTAAGCCACTAAAATTTTTTCCACCTTCTAAATAGCGCTTCCAAAATATATTAAAGCTCATATTCTTAGAGTCGATTTTTAGGTTTAGGTTTTAATGTTCAACTTTAGCTTGTATTCCATTGAAGAAATCGGCATAGTATTTAACTCCCAATGAGCAGTTATTTATCAAGTGATTACTTCTCTTGATAGTCTAAGATTTACTGATAAACTGAATCACACAAAAGAATTAAAGTGTATATCCTCAGAATGTATTCCTCAATACCAAGTCTGAACCCAAAGGG
Source organism: Planktothrix tepida PCC 9214 (assembly GCF_900009145.1). NCBI lineage: Bacteria > Bacillati > Cyanobacteriota > Cyanophyceae > Oscillatoriales > Microcoleaceae > Planktothrix > Planktothrix tepida. The sequence goes on along the minus strand of NZ_LN889759.1, from coordinate 39,797 downwards.
AACAGGGAACAGGGATAATACTTCTGGCTGTTTCATATCCGTTGTAAATGAGCACAACCTCCATCTCGAAGGCGCGGATTGCTATATTTAAGTAAAGTTTAATCTTGCTGAAAGTTTCTATCAAGAGATAGAGGTAATTCTCAACTAATATTTTTATATTGAAAGATGATAAATAAAAATAAAAAAATAGGAGAATGACAATGGGTTGGTTAAGCCGATTATTTGGTCGTCATGAAGAAGAAAAAGCTAAAACTGCTCAACCTGTACAAAATGTTCAGGCGAGTGCTCCCGCAACAACAGCAACCGCTACAATTCCACCTGAACGGATGGGTTTAGATGGGAAATATGATCAAAGTGGTTTAGCAAAACGAGTGGCTTATGCGTTTGATCAAGATTCTGAATTAGATGATATGGATAGCGTTTGGGTTGCTCAAACTGATAGTACAGTTGTGTTAAAAGGGAAGGTTCCCAGTCAACAACTGTTTAGTAGAATGGTGACAGTTGCTAAAGGCGTTAATGGAGCAACTTCAGTTGATACTAGCCAATTAACGGTTGGTTAATTCTTAATTTTTAAATTCCTAAAAGCAGCAAGGTTGAAGTAATGCTTTAATCTTGTTGCTTTTCGTTTAAAAACAATCCGTTATTTTATGACTTCAGGAAGATTTTTATTGCTTTCCTTGCTGGTAATCTGAATTTGTCCAGGTAAAAAAAGAGATTAAACCGTGATTAATACGAGTTTATTCAAGGGTGCAAAGCCTCGTAATCTGCAAAAAAATTCATTTTATCAAATTCTGAGCCAAAAACTATTTTCCTTAGTTTTATTTCGTCCCTTCATTTTTTTAAGTCTACTTCAGGGTTTAGCATTGGTTGAGTTGATTACATTTTTGGCTTCAAATCATAATCAACCTAATGTGGGTTCAGAACAACCTATAACTGTTAAAATAGTATCCACTTCTGAACCTAAAAATCCTGTTAAAATCTCGAATTTTAAGGCAAATGAATTATTTTTAACTCCTAATTCCTTGGGTGTAATTGCAATTGGACTAGCAGAAGGGACACGAACCGTTCAGGGAGGATTTACACCCCAATATTTTGGACATCGAGATTCTGGAAATGCAGCGTTAAATTTAGGAACTTTTGCCTATCAACATGAAGCTTCATCACCTTTAGAAGCTGATTTAAAACAAATTAAAAAATTAAGGAAATCCACAGAGCGACTTCAGCAGGAAGCTCAACTTAAAAATTTGCGATTAGGATTATTTGAACTGTTAGCAGGGATTGATTTAATTAACCAATCTCCCGCAGCCGGAAATGCTTATATTTCGTCTCTTCAAGATTGTAAAACCCAATATCTCTTAGAATATGATGTTGTATTATGCGCTCGAATTCAATCCTATCGGAATCCCGATACAGGTGAGATAGAAGCGGCAGGATTTAATAATGATTTAGAACAGTTAAAACAAGATCAACAGCGACGGCTTCAGAAGATTTCCATTGTCCTATCTCAACACAATCTTGAACCTGCTCAAAATTAAAATCCTTTCTAGCAAAAAGTGAACAAATGGCAGTATTATAGAGGCTGTCACCCGTGAATGATGAATTGAGCAGGACATGACTGAACCAAAAACTGAAAAGTTAACTCGTGCTTTAAATCAACTAATTGAGGAACATGGAATTAGAAGTGTTGTCCATTCTTTAGCGGATCATTGTTTTAATGAAGCTGAATTTCTACGCCAAGATCGCAGTACAGATTTGGCTCAAAATTGGCAAGAGATTGCTGAGGGATTACAACGGATCATTGATCAGTGGGAATCCTAAATTTTGACAGATTGAGGGTATTTAAAAATAAAGCTTTTCAACACATTAAAGGGTGGTTTTGTTCCTTAAACCGCCCTGAATTTTAAATTAAACGTTATCGACAGAATGTGACACTTTAAACAGAAAACTCAAAAACTCATACGGAATCAAAACTCAATCCGGTGAAATAATATAACTATATTTGCTCTCTCTTTCCTTCTTAAGCTAATAATATGACCAGTTTCCAACCTGTTTTTTTAGATATTACCCAGCATTGGGCACGTCCTTTTATTCAACGGTTACAAGCTCAAGGTTTAATTAATGGGTTTAAAGATAACACATTTCGCCCAGATCAAAACCTAACTCGTGCGGAATTTGCGACTCTTCTAAAAGCTGCATTTCCTACTCCTGCTAAACGTCAATATATCCAATTTAGTGATGTTACCAAGGATTTTTGGGCTGCAAAAGCCATTCAAACCGCTTACGAATCTGGATTTATTTCGGGGTTCCCTGATGGACGGTTTTATCCTCAAAATCCGGTAACTCGTTTACAAGTTTTATTAGCATTAGTATCAGGTTTAAACTTGGCTACAGGTGATCATTTAAACTTAGAAGATCTTTATACTGATGCGGATCAAATTCCTAATTATGCAACTCAAGCAATCATTACAGCAACTCGTTCTCAATTGGTAGTTAATCATCCTAATCCTGAAACATTCAATCCTAATTTAAACGCTACTAGAGGAGAAGTAGCTGCTATTATTTATCAAGCTTTAGTGTTGCTTAAAAAAGCTGATCCTATCATTTGTCAATATAGTATAGAATTATCTAAACCCGGAATTATCCGCACCGGAACCCATCTTTCTGTCAATGGTCGAAAATGGAAGTTACCCTGGAGTCAGTGGAGTTCAGGAATTGCGACAAATACCGGAATTAGTGATAAGGGAATTATACAGGTTTTAGGGATTAATCCCTTAAATACAACCGATGAAAACTCGCAAACTGTCAGTTGGTTTTCTTCAACTCCCTATAAATTCCAGACAACTTGGGATACAGAATATCGCTATTTAAAAATTAATCAATTAGCGGAATTATCAGGATGGGATTTAGAAATACAGGATCAAACCTTAAATATTGTTTCTAAATTGGGAACTGTTCAAGCTTTAACCTTTGAAGAACAGCCTAATCGTTCTCAAATGATGGTAACATTAAATCAACCGACTCCTTGGGAACTTTATCAACAAAATACCCCATGGGAAGTTGTGGTTGATGCGGTCACTTCTGCGACCGTTGCTAAACCGTTTCAAGAACAATCTCAACCCACACCCACTTCAGGAACTTCTGAACAACAAAATGAAGGCGAAACCGCAGGAACCACAAAAAAACCCTCTCGACCTATTGTTAAAATTGCCAATAATCAAACGGTGATTCAAGGAACCTTACCCGATGGTTATGGGGTAAAAGTTTTTACCTTAAATAATCCTAACCGAATTTTAATTGAACTCCGACAAGATGCGTTAATTGAACGGGATATTACCTGGACAAAAGGATTGCGTTGGCGACAACAATATATCACCTTAAATAATAGCCGTTTTCCGGTGGTTTGGTTAATGTTAACTCCGGGTTCAAGTTTGAATTTACGTCCGATTTGGGCAAATCTAACGGGAATGAAAGGGATTGACAGTTTAGCGAAAACTGTAGATAATTGTCAATGTCTAGCAGCAATTAATGGAGGCTATTTTAACCGAAATAATCTCTTACCATTAGGAGCAATTCGTCGGGATGGAAAATGGTTTTCAGGGCCAATTTTAAATCGAGGTGCGATCGCTTGGAATGATGCCGGACAAACTAAAATTGCTCGTTTAACTTTAAAAGAAACCTTAATTTTATCATCGGGACAACGGTTAGATTGTGAATTACTGAATACAGGTTATGTAAAAGCTGGAATTGCTCGATATACTCCCGAATGGGGTGAAAGTTATACCCCTTTAACGGCGAATGAAATTGTTATTGTTGTGGAAAATAATATTGTTAAACAACAAATTGAATCAACAAATACTACCACTGCCATTGCAATTCCTAAAAATGGCTATTTGTTAACCTTGCGATCATTTCGTAGCGCCTTAAGTTCGTTTTCAGTGGGAACATCTATTACGATAGAATCCCAAACCACACCCTCGGATTTTAATTTATTTCCCCATATTTTAGGCGGGGGGCCATTATTATTACAAAATGGACAAGTCGTAGTTGATGCAGTCGCTGAAGGGTTTAATATTTGGTTTGCGGATCAATCTGCTATCCGTAGCAGCGTCGGAATTACCGCCAAGGGAGAATGGTTAATTGCCGCCGTCCATAACCGTGTGGGGGGTGTGGGTGCTAAATTAACAGAAATGGCACTCCTGATGCAGCAACTCGGTGCCACAGATGCGTTAAATTTAGACGGAGGAAGTTCCACCAGTTTAGTCTTAGGAGGTCAACTGTTAAACCGAATTCCCGATACAGCCGCCCCGGTTCACAATGGTTTAGGGGTATTTCGCCGATAAACAATACTCAGGGAGAGAAGAGTATGTTAAGCTATAACGCTAATATAGATTACAGTTCCTATCTCCCCTTAAGTCTGTTTTAATTACATCACAAATTAGGACAAAATTAGGAATAGAAAACTTTTTCTTTTCTGATTCTTAATTTTATAGCAGTCGCGCCTAACAGTGATTGACCAAGACTGATGCAGCCAACCAAGGGACGTAAAATCTTTTCCTCCCTGTTCCCTGTTCCCTGCTATAACTGCTAAATTCTTAATTGCGGACTCCTGCCATGATAACTCCGGGTGAATTGAATTATTACTATAAAGTGTTAGATCTTAAGCCTGGTGCCTCCTTAGAATTGGTGGATCAGGCTTATAAAGACTTAGCATTTATTTGGCATCCCGATCGCATTCCTGAAGAAAATCAACGATTAAGAAAAATCGCTGAGGAAAAACTCAAAGAAATTAATCAAGCACGGGATAAATTACGTTCTTTATTGCGTCGTTCTTCATCGAATTCAACTCAACGCTCATCAACGGTTCAGCGTTCAGAATCCTATGCTAAATCGTCCTCTAATGGTTCAGGACATTCAACTTATAACACCCATCAACGTGCGTCTTCTTCCTATCAATCTTCGACCTATCAAAGCCGCGTAAAAACTCCTGGAAATGAAACTTTTCAACGTCCACAAACTCCTGTAAATTCCCAACCACAAACGCCTCCTCGTCCTCCTTCTCCTTCTCCTTCTCCTCCACCACCTCCCCCTAAACCCACAGAATTAAGTGGATTAAGTTTTAAAGGAGAAGACTTAAAAGAACGGGATTTTTCCAGTCGAAATTTAAGCGGTGCAGACTTCAGTGAAGCCAATTTAAGTGATGCGTTTCTGCATAAAGTCAACTTAAGTGGGGCTTGTTTATATAAAGCCAATCTATTTCGGGCTAATTTTTTACAAGCCAATTTAACCTATGCAAATTTACAAGAAGCCAATTTAATTGGGGCTGATTTAAGCGGGGCTGATTTAAGATGTGCTAATTTAACTGGGGCAAAAGTTGGAATTGGGGATAAAGTAATGGTAAAATTAACAGGAGCTAAATTACAAGGTACTATTTTACCGGATGGCAGTGTTCATCCTCAATAAGAATTTAACGATTAATAGGAATAACGGGACGTTGACCGTTTTGAAACTGTTTCCAGGCGGTTTTTACTGGACTTGGGGCGGGAAAATTGCGATCATAAACGACAATTACATTCGTTAAATTTCGCCCTGGATTAATATAAATATCTCCGTGATACGCTAACCCTTCCGACGCACCACCATCTAAATTCATCGCTTCATAACATCCAATAGCTTTCATCACTTCCGCTTCTTGTTGTAAAGTTAAACTGGCTAAAAAAGAAACTAAAAACAGTTCTTTTCCCGTTTGAGAAAAACCAATAGCGGTGCGATATCCTTTATCTAAAACATGAGGATCATTAAACCCTTCTGTTTTGGGTGCTAACCAAATTTTACCTTGTTTTATTAATCGGGGGCCACAGGTTAGAGAAAACCAATGTTGATTCCATTCGGGTTTTCCTTCAAGTCTAGCAGTGATCATTTCTGGGCGATTTCCAGTTTTTAACCCTAATGTTGTTCCGAAATTTTCCCAACGACTATATTTTAAAAATTTGCCTTCCCCAACCAAATTTCCCATGACTCGTTTTTGAGCATCTTTACTAAAAAAAGTGCCATTCGCAACGACCGCCGCCGGATACCGTTTGACAAAATTAGTAAAGGATTCATCACCGTAAGATTTTTGGCTACTATTGGCTTGAGGCGCGTTATTGGCTAACCCCATCGTGATTATATTTTCAGGATCAGTTAAATTAATAATGGTTTGATAAAAAGAAATTCCCAATAGATCTTTTTGCAAGATTTGTACAGGTTGTACTGAATTTAAGTTAAGGTTAGGAGAAGGAGAGTTTGGAATAATCAGGGGTTGGGATGTTGGAAGATTAAAAGTAGGCGTTTTAACAATAGTAGGGGGAGAAATTGCAGGTTGGGGTGTTGGAGAATTAACCGCAAATCGTTCTGAAAAATAGGTTTGTTTAATTTGGTTAATAAATTGTAACGTGCGATCGCGATTTTCAGCAATAGAGAAAAAACCTTTTAACGCCCTAAAAATCAAAAAACCAATAAATAATAAAAAGGTACGCCGCGCCATCGTTTGACACCCTTTTTGTTTTTTAGCATTAGGCATATTTTTGAATCAGGTTTGAACATTAAACCAGAACCTTATAATTAAATTATAGCAATTCTAAATCGGCATAGGTTGTAATATTCACCTGTACGGGTGGTGTTCCTCCCAACCCAAATACCTAAAGGGTTTGGAAACCAAACCCCTACAATACTTTTTAAATCCTACATTTAAACGGGATTAGGATTGATTCAAAATAATATTAATTTGTTTCTGAACATCATCTAATTTTTGACGTTGTTGATCAATCCAAGCTTTTTCGGCTTCCCGTTGTTCAGGAGTTTCTTGTTCATATCGGTTTTGTTTTTCTAAAAAATCATTGTAGAAATTAATAAGTTCTGTTGTAGTAGCCAAAGCAAAATCAAAGCATTCAGAAAATCTTGAAGCCATATTTTCTTCTATAATTTCTTTAACTCTATTAACAAAAATGTCAAATCTTCCTCTACTAATTACCATCAATCTTTGATTTAAAAATGCACTCCAAGTTAGTTTTATCCACTCCGATAAAAAATTACTATGATTTCCTTTAGTATTAATTAAGTAATTTTTTTGATAAGAGTATGAAGCTGGTTTGACTGAAATATTAGCTCGCTCGTTGAAATCCAGCAAATTAATTATATTTTGAACAGAATCAAAGTTTAAATCTGATAAAGTTTGGCTTAAAAAGCCTAAATTATTATTGATTAGGCTGATCATCTCCTTGTTGATAATTTTTATTGTTTTATCTAATCCTTGAATTAAGCCATCTTTATCCGAAAAACCCAATTCTTTTTTTAAATTTCCGTTTTTACTGTCTCTAAACCACTCTTGTTGAAGCTGTTCACATTGATTTAACCATAAATTTTTAATGTCTTGAATCACTTCTGTCTGACATTTCTTCTGCAAATCCCGAATTCTAAAATCAATCGCTGCTAGTTTTCCTATTTCTTCCCAGAGTTCAGATGTGGGCACAGACATAATTCTAGCTTTACTATTCCAGACATCCTCAGCATGATATAAATGTTTATAACTAACCGCCATTAATTCTTTTAATCTAGCAGCAGACTGTCTTAACTCCTCAGTACAGGATTGAATCGACTGATTTAACTCCGTTGCGGACTGTTTTAACTCTGAAGATTCACCCGGATTATTTTGTACAGAAATCGTTGATTCAGTAATAAACTCGAAGACCTTTAAAAATTCATTCATTGCAGCCAACCTCAATAAAGCATACAGTTATACTGTACAAGATTAGAGATACAATTCACTCACTTAGTAATAAACTATAACCTATTGATCTGTATTTATACGGTTGAAAAAAAACAAATTTTCATATATTAATTAATTTTCCGTAAAAATACTTAAATCATTTAAACAAAATTTTTAAGTTGTAAAAATTTAGCAATATTCGTTAATTTTTAGAGGATAATGAGTTTACAATAATTAAAGAGTTAGGTCAAAAATGATGTCTTTTTTCAGCCCCTCCATGCAATTTGTATTTCCCCCTGCAATTCAAGAAGGTTTAGCCAAGGGTGTCTATGAGGTAGTTTCTTCCAACTCAGGAGTACCTTTAAGCATGGTTAGATGGGCGAAAGGAACAGCCAATGCGGGTCAGTTTGCAGGTCACGCCATTGGTACAATCATGAATGATAGTCCCCTAGCACCCATAACCGCACCCGTGGAAGTGGGTATGGGTCTAGCTCAAATGTATCAAGTTCATCGAGGATTTCAGAAAACTTATCAAGGAATTAACCAATTACAAGCAAGTCTCGGAGTTCTACAATCAACGACTGCGGTTATTGGTGTCGGTGTAGCGGTAACGGGTGTTCTTACGGCTGTAAATTTATATCAAACTTTAAAGTTAAGAGAAGATATCAAACAGCTTAAATTAACGGTAACGGGAGGATTTATTGATCTAAAAGCAGCTTTAAAAGATCAAGGTGATAGTATTATTAAACGAATTGATGAAGTTGCAGAAGATATAAAATATAATAGTCATCGATTAAGTTTAATTACAGCCTATGGCAAATTTATAACAGCATTAGATTGGTTTAAAAGAGCGATGAACATTGAAGGCGTAAATGCTAGAAATGAGCAAATTAATGGGGTGTTAACGATGCTCTATAATGCTTTAGCTGATTACTCTAACCCCAATTTATTAGAAAATACCTGTGCTGCGGGTCAACTGCGTCGGATGGAATGCGCTTGGGCAATTGAACAAGCTATTATTGCCGCTTATCAAGCTCAAAATCAATTAACAGCAGTTAATGAACACCTTGAACAACTGCAAAATAAAATTCATCAAGAGTTAATAAATATTATTAATCAATGTAGTTCCGAGGAAGAATTGGATTTTCTGTTTCCTGAAATCGCCCGCATTAAAATCCATGATTGTACTGCCTTAAAATCTTGGCAAGATCATACCAGTTGGTTTAAAAGTTTATCGGCTGATGAACGAGAACAATTAGCAATGTTAGAACCCGAAACCTCAGAAGCGGTTAAGGTTCAACTTCCGCAAAATGACTTAGCTGTAAAACCCTTAGAAATGCAAATCTATGAAGCATTAAAACAAAAATCTCACTATTCGGCTTTACGAAATCAATTAAAATTTATTGTTAAACCTGAATTACGCCGAGATTATGAATCTTATATTTTGAATCAAGCGGTCGCCACAGGTTTAAATGGATTAGCCCCTAAAAATTGGGAAGAAGTACCCGATTTAACCGTTGCTAATCTTTACCATTATTTTCAAGTTCAAGCTTGAATTTTAATAACGATAAAAGTAATATTTCATGGTAGGGGTTGGGTCTCCCAACCCAGACCCTAGAGAGGGTTTGAAAACCAAACCCCTACAGTTATTTTTTAGAAATTAAATAGGATTGCCATCAATAAATTTATTGAGTTTTTAACCTAAATAAGCTTGTTTAACTCGTTCATCTGTTAATAACTCAGAAGCTTTTCCAGTTAACGTTAAACAACCCGCTTCTAAAACATAACCTCGATCCGCAATTTCTAAGGCTAAATGGGCATTTTGTTCCACTAATAAAATCGTAACACCCGATTGATTCAGTTGACGAATAACTGAGAAGATTTCTCGAACAATTTGGGGGGCTAATCCTAAACTGGGTTCATCTAATAATAATAACTGAGGACGACTCATCACCGCACGAGCGATCGCTAACATTTGTTGTTCTCCACCGCTTAAAGTTCCTGCTAATTGATGTTTTCGTTCAGCTAACCGGGGAAAGGTGATAAATTGTTTTTCAATATCTGTTTTAATTCCTAAGCGATCGCTGCGGGTATAAGCTCCTAATTCTAAATTGGTTAATATGGTTTGTTGAGATAGAATTCTCCGACCTTCTGGACTTTGGGCGATCCCCATTTTAACGACTTGATCCGGTCGTAAATTCGTGATATCTTTTCCTTGATAAATTAGTTTTCCTTGACGAAGATTAATTAAGCGAGAAATCGTTTTTAATGTGGTACTTTTACCCGCCCCATTTGCCCCAATTAAAGTGACAATTTCTCCTTGATTGACGACAAGATTAATATCTTTTAAAGCTTGAATCGAACCATAATTAACAGATACATTCACTAATTCTAACATTATTTATTCATCTCCTAAATAAGCTTCAATGACCGCAGGATTATTTCTCACAATTTCTGGTTCTCCTAATGCAATGAGTTTACCAAAATCTAAAACCGCAATGTGATCGCACAACCCCATCACTAACGGAACATGATGTTCAATTAAAATTACCGTTAATTGGAATTGTTTAGCAATTTGGCGAATTAAATCACTGAGTTCTTTTTTCTCACTGGGGTTCATTCCTGCGGCTGGTTCATCTAATAATAATACTTTGGGTTCTAAAGCTAACGCACGAGCAATTTCTAAGCGTCGTTGGTCACCATAGGCAAAATTACGAGCTTTTTGTTCCACTCGATCTGCTAATCCAAAAATTGCTAATAATTCTCTAGCTTTTTCATAGTTTTTTTGTTCAATTTGTACCGCTTGGGGTAAACCTAAAATCCCTGAAATCAGATTAGATTGGTTGTGTATATGACGAGCGATCGCTACGTTTTCTAAAGCGGATAAATTACCAAATAACCGGAGATTTTGAAAGGTTCGGGCGATTCCTTTTTCTGCAATTTGATAAGGTTTTAATTGAGTTATAGGATGATTTTGATAAATCAATGAACCCTTAGACGGCGGAATTAACCCAGTAATTAAATTAAATAATGTGGTTTTTCCGGCTCCATTGGGGCCAATTAAACCGAATATTTCTTGCTCTTGAACCGTAAAAGATACCTGATCAACGGCTAATAAACCACCAAAATATCGCGTTAAACCTTGTACTTCTAAAATCGGTTGTACTGTTGATGAACTCATCGGTTAACCTTTAATGGATTGTTTGTTCAAAATTCCCCGAAATGGATTTTTTCGAGCGATTTTATTTAATAATTCAGGAGTAATTAAGCCTTGCGGATAAAAAATTGATCCCACAACCAATAACACCCCAAAAATAATTAAACGACCATCCCGTAAAAATTGAGCGAACCATAACGGTAAACTACTAATTCCCCCCATTCCTCGTAATACTTCCGGTAACGCAGTCAGAATAATTCCCCCTAAAACGGGCCCCCAAAAGGTTCTTGACCCTCCAATTAACACAAAAGCTAAATAAATAATACTACTATCAAAGGTTCCTTGACGTGCATTCCAAGTATTGAGAAAATGGGCGCTAATCGTTCCCACTAATCCCGCTAAAATTGCCCCCAATGTAAAGGATAATGCTTTATAATAAGTGGGGTTAATTCCCATCGAATCGGCGGCTAATTCATCTTCCCGAATGGCACTAAATGCTCGTCCCGCTTTAATTTTTTCTAAGCGGTATAAGAAAACCATGCTCAGAATTAACAAGGGAATGGCTACCCATAAATATTCTAAGGGAGTTGTAAAGGGTTGAGGAATTCCAAAAATACCAACCGCCCCACCTGTTATCTCTAAATTTAACGCTAAAACCCTTAAAATTTCGACAAAAGCAATGGTTGAAATCGCTAAATAAATCCCCCGTAATCTTAGCACTGGAATTCCTAATGCTATGGCTAAAACAGCAGAAACCAGAGCCGTTATGATGAGTTCTAACACAAAAAATGTAAAAGGAAAAATAGTCCCCGTGAATTTAAAGACTTGAGTTGATAAAATGGCAGCAATGTAACCGCCTAACGCATAAAATCCAGGGGTTGCTAAGGAAAGTTGACCCGCCATTAAGGGTAAATAAACAGACAACCCTAGAACCGCTCCCAATAGCATGGAAACGATTAAAAAGCCATAGGTGTTGAAAAAATTAATCATGAATTTTAATTATACCTTTTGAATCCGTTTACGTCCTAATAATCCTTCCGGTCGAACTAATAGCATAATAAAGAGAATAGCAAAAGAAATCGCCTCTCGATAGCCGGAAAAATCAGGAGGAACAAAGGCTTCTGCTAATCCTAATAATAACCCCCCAATTACCGCCCCTGGAATACTTCCTAACCCTCCTAAAACAATCACCCCTAACCCTTTTAACCCAAAACTAATCCCAAAATACGGCCCTGCGATACTCACACTAGAACCCACTAATGTTCCGGCTAATCCCGCTAAAAGTCCACTGACAAAAAAGGTTATTTTAATAAATTGTTCGGGGTTAATTCCTAATAAACTAGCGGTGGTTTCATCTTCGGCGACGGCTTGTAACGCTTTCCCGATTTTTGTGCCATTCACCAGATAGGTTAATAAAGCCACCATGACTGCACAAACCGCAAAAATAATCACTTGTACGGTTCTAATCATAATCGGTCGAGTCGCAGTTCCGAAATTAATTGCGACGGGAATATTTCCGTAAATATTATCAGGAAAAGTGTAAATTTCTGCCCCAACTAAATATTGAATCACGTTGACAATCACCACCGCAGCCCCTAAACTAGAAACTAGGGTTAATAAGGGATCAGCCCCTCTTATTCTTAACGGTTTAAAGGCTAATCGTTCTAACAAAATAGAGGCAAATCCCGCTAGAATACAGCCTAAAATTAAGGCTAGAAAAAATGGCAATTGAAACGGTAATTTTCCATTGGCTAATAATCCATTAAATCCAAAAACTCCACCAGATAGGGTATATGTAAAATAAGCTCCCAAGGTAAAAATAGCTCCATGAGCAAAATTAATCACCCCTAAAATTGAAAAAACCAAAGTATATCCTAAAGCAAAAATAGCGTAAACACTACCAATTGATAGACCATTTAAAAAGGATTGTAGAAATACATTAAAATCCATAATTATTATCAATATAAGGTTGTTTTTCTCTCATCTCTCGTTGCTAGGTTCTACCTAGCAATGCCATATTGCAGGCTCCGCCTGCTGGTTTATTATAGGAGGCAGAGCCTCCTTAATGATGTTCCCTGGTAGAACCAGGGGAACGAGGATATCAGCGTTATTTTAAATAGGTGAATTTGCCATTTTTTCCCGTTTCATCCATTTTAATTTGAGCAACATAAAATTTTTCTTGTACCACTTCCCCTTCAGGAGTAAAGGAAATATTCCCTAAAACCGTTTGATATTTCCCTGATAAAATTGCTTGATTTAATTGTTCTCTTAGCTGTTCTAAGGATAAACTACTAATTTTATTTTTCTGGTCAACCGCTTTTAACGCATCTACAAACACTTGAATTCCAGCAAACGCTTGGGCGGTAAATTGAGGCGGTTCTTTTTTGTTTTCAGCTACATAGGTTTCTCGGAAAGTTTTATTAATCGGATTATCAATTTCAGGACTATAAGCTTGAGCAATAATCACCCCATCACATTCTTTTTGACAGACGGGTAAAATATTAGAGGTATTTAAACCATTTCCGCCAATAATTAATCCTTGATAACCGAGTTGTCGCAACTGTTTGATTAAATTTCCCCCATCGGCAGCGAGTCCTGAAATAATAATTAAATCAGGATTTAAGTTAATGGCAGCAGTGGCTTGGTTTTGAAAATCGGTGTCTGTGGTTTGGAACTTTTGAACCGTTACTAAATCTAGGTTTAAATCTTTAACCGTTTGTTGAAACGTTTCCGTTTCTGATTTACTAAACGCATCATTTTGGGCGAAGAAAACCGCAACTTTTTTTAAGTTAGGGTTGAGTTTTAATGCTGCTTGCACCGCGTTAGGAGCAACCACCGCAACGGGTGCAGAAACCCTGGCAATATAATCTCCAATTTGAGGAATTCCTTTAGCGGTATTAGAAGGGCCTAAAACCGGAACTTTTGCCCGTTCTGCAATGGGGTCAGCCGCAAAGGCTTGTTGAGATAAAGAAGGGCCTAAAATTCCGACAACTTTTTCTTGAGTAATTAAAGTATTAAAGGCATTAATAGCACTTTGTTCATCGCCGCCGCCATCTTGAAGGGCTAATTTTATCGGAGTTCCATTCACCCCTCCTTGTTGATTAAAATATTTTTCAGCCATTTTCGCGCCGATAACTTGTTCTTGTCCTAATAATGCGGCGTTACTGGTTTGAGCAAGAACAACTCCGATGGGGATTCCATTCGCATTTTGACTGGCCGTTGTAGTTGAATTTTGACTCGAAGTTGTGTTAGTTCCAGATGGTTGAGAGGAATTACAGGCTACTACTAAAGAAAAGGTAATTCCTGATAAAAATAGAGGAATAAATTGGCGTCTTTTGATCATTAGGGTGCAAACCAAACAAGGAATAAGCGATCTTGCACCCAGAATTGAACTCGTGAGTGCAAGGGGGATGGCTGCTAATTATACAACTGTCTGGGATCGGAGACAAGCTAATTTCAAAAAAGCGATCACAACCTAGAAATATGACAGTTTGATAGTTAAATCAATTTGAATGGCTGATTAAACTCATGATTTGATTTTTGGCAGCTTTTGAAACCTCTTATTCTGTGGCTTAATCCTGACTAGGAAGGTAAATTAAAGTCAGAATCAAGAAGCTTTCGCTCTTTGAATATTTGTTGATAAGAAATACTAGAAAAATAAAAAAACCAGGTTACAATTCCCATCAATTTACTCCCATCTTCTAATAAAAATAACTGGTTATTTTTAGATCCAGTATAATCAAAAGAAATAGGTAAAATATCTATAAAAACAGACAATCCAAAAAGAAGTAAAGCCGTTCCTAAAATTTGAAATTGAGTAGAGTTTAAGATGATATTTTTATAGTAAATTAGAAGTAAAGAAAGCAAAGCAAACTCAGCACCAACAATAAACTTTTCAGGGACTTTCAAAAAGTAAGGAAGTAGCATCTCATGGAGCATAAAGAAATCATCCAACATGAACCAAAATGAAATTAAACCGGATAACCCAATAAAATTTTTCAACTTTTTATCTTTGTTGTTAATCGGTGACAGAATAAAAAATGAAAAAATACAAATCACCCCACTACTACCCCAGGTAAAAACACTTAAATTCGATATAAATCCCGTAAAAGGAGATAGGTTAGCAATCGCAAAAATATCTCTTGTTAATAGGGGAACAGGAATACGATTTTGCAACCCAGCCCCAATTAAAATGCTCAGGAAAGGAACATAGAACTTCAGCAAATTTAAAAAAGCTTGATTCCGTTTTTTGGGAGAAATATCCCTGGTCAACCCATGAGCAGGAACACTTTGTCGTCCTCTGACACTCAAAAATTTATTAAAAAAGAATACATAGGATTTGAGTAACATTAATGTCGTTTGGGTGGGGATAATTTTTCTAAAATTAGACACAGTAAAATCTCCTGTCATGACAATAGCAGCGGCGGCGGAAAGTGTTAGAAAGGGTTATCGAAAAGTAGAGATGCGTGTTCGCTGGTTGTTCTCTGGCTTTGGAAGATCAACCTGATCTTAATCTTCTGTTTAACTGATTTTAACTATTCTGAGGTTAATTTTTCCAACAGAAAATATAAATCCCTCTGTAGATAGATATTGGGACTTTAACGCTAATATGTTAATTTGATGTACAAGATTTTAGTTTTCTTGTTTTATCGAGGGGCTGTTTATGCCCGATTAAACAGTCATCAATCGGCGATCGCGAATTTTAATCAAGCCCTGAAAATTAATCCTGAAAGTTCCGAAGCTTATTTATTGAGAGGAGAGCAATATTTAGGAAATAAAGATTATAGTCTAGCCCTCTGGGATTATACTCAGGTAATTAAATTGAATCCCAATAATACAAATGCTTATTTAGATCGAGGCTATATTTATCGAGAATTAAATGAAACAGAAAAAGCGATCGCTGATTTTCAGAAAGCATCGGAATTATTGGGAAATAGTGGAGATGCTAAGACGCAACAATTAACCCTATCAATTATTCAAGAATTAGAAGCTTCTCGCCCGGTCATTATTGTAGAAGAAGATGACGATGATCATGATCACAAGTTAAGACGGAAGAAAAATACTTATTCTACTTCTACGAGTTCGAGTCGGAGTCGCAGTCGGAGAAGACGATAATACACTTAAAACCCACAATTAGGGTTAATTGACAGTCGCCAAGTCCGGTGAAAACCTGAACCAAAGGTATCATAACTATAGCCTAATCGATAGGGAAAATGCCCCAACGGAACCGTTTTAGGATCACTTTTCTCGTAGGTCATATCACGAGGATCAATACGCCAACCCACTGCTTTTTCAAATTGTTCATAACGGTCTTCAAGCTTTTCTGAAGAATGACCGATGGATTTTAAAATTTTACCTTGAACACTTAAACCAAAGCGCCCCTTGGAATATTTTACCCATAGCTGATCAATTCCCTGGAGTTCCGAACAGGGAATTTCAGAAATTACCAAAGGCGCCGGAACATCAGGAGAATTTTCAATCGGAATTCGATAAACTTCAAACAATTCTAAGGTTTTCCAGTCCGCTTTTATCCATTCACCCATCGCTAACGCATCAATAACACCACAGTATTTAACTCGATGGGTGATGGAGGCGACCCCATTCCAAACCCCCCCACTGACACCATTTCCGGTGGTAGCGGGTAAATGTCCATCGGGAGCTCTATGGGAAAAATTCAGTTGATCGTATTTTAGCCACTGACCTCCCCGACGCCAACCCACGCGATCGCCAAATTTCTCAGCCATTCCCGGGGTATAGTTACCAATTATTCCTCCTAAAGATGTCCAAATTTTTTCCTGTTGACTAAACCCAAACCGACCATCACTATAATAATTCCACAATCGATTTATTGTTTGTAAATCCTCACAAGCTAAACCTTCGACATCAGCTTGACTTAACCAACCTTCAGCTTGTCGGTTACTCAGTTTGAGTAAAATTTTAAAGGTTTCTTGATCCGCTTCTTTCAAGCGGTTTTCCCTTAAGAATTGTTTGAGTTGTTGATAGTGTATATTGGCATTTGATGTGAGTTCAAAAACCGGATCGGGTTTAGGGGATGGAGACGAGAACAGACAAGCCTGAAGACCCCAGGAAAACATCACTACAATCCACAAATATCGCCAAGTTGAAGATTTTTTTAACATAAGCTGGAATCATGATATTATCAATAATAAGATTCAGGAGGTATTGAGTCAAGAATTATGTCTTTTTTGAGAAAAGGATTGATCTTTTTCCTGACATGCTTAGTCTGTTTTAGCGTTAGTATTACCCATCATTTTCATTTTTCTCCGGTTTCTGCAACGCAAATCACTATTATTGCTCAAATTCCAACCGTTAATTTAAGTCAACTGCCAGCAGAAGCCCGGAATACTTTAAAATTAATTGAGCAAGGAGGCCCTTTCCCTTACCCCGAAAAAGATGGCTCAACTTTCTTTAACCGAGAAAAATTATTACCCAATAAACCCAATGGTTATTATCGGGAATATACTATACCCACTCCAGGGGAAAGAAGTCGGGGAGCTAGGCGCTTTGTCGTCGGTAGTCAGGGGGAAATTTATTACACCAGCAACCATTATCAAAGTTTTTTTAGGGTTTTAAGACAATGAATCAAATATTAAACCTCATACAAGGTGAAAGTCAACCGAATATTTATCAGTTTCCCTTAGATATTTCTCCAGAAGAATTATCTCAACTTTGTCAAGAGTATAGCTGTGAGTTATTTTATTTTGACGGCAGCACAATTAACAATAAAGCTGATTTTCTAAAAACAGCCAGCACGGTGATGAATTTACCTGAATATTTTGGCTATAATTGGGATGCTTGGGAAGATTGTCTAACTGATCTCAGTTGGTTTGAAGCGTCATCTTATTTGATTGTTTATGATCAATGGCAAAATTTCGCTGAGAATTATCCTGATGATTGGCAAATCTTAAATGATATTTTTTCAGAAGCAATCACCTATTGGTTAAAAAGAAATAAGCGATTTTATGTATTATTAACCAGTCCTTAATCCTCCTTATCCCCTCGTTGCTAGGTTACACATAGCAATGCTATTTTGCAGGCTCCGCCTGCTGTTTACATTCCCAAGGGAAATAGGGAAGACATAATGATTGATTTATGTTATCGTTTATAATTAGTAGATACATTTTGTATATACTCAATCATGCAGTTTGAATGGGATGTAAACAAAAATGCTCAAAATCTCAAAAAACATGGTATTAGCTTTGAAGAAGCTCAAGAAATATTTGACGGACTTGTTTTTACCGCCATTGATGAACGTTTTGATTACGGCGGAGAGATTCGAGAAATTAGTATCGGTGCAATACAGGGTGTTGTTATCGTGACCGTAGTGCATACTGAAAGAAGTGGAGTCATCCGAATCATATCTGCAAGAAAAGCTACTCGTCAAGAAAGAAAAACCTATTATGACTATCTCGCAAAAACGACTTAAAGAGTTAGAAAATCTCCCAGAAAATGCGATTGACACATCAGATATACCTGAATTAGATGCCAGTTTTTGGGAAAAAGCTAAACTCGTTAAACCGATTACCAAAAAAGCTATTTCTTTAAGAGTTGATAGTGATGTTTTAGATTGGTTTAAAAGCCAAGGAAAAGGCTATCAATCGATGATGAATTCCGTACTACGTTCTTATTTTGAACATGAGGTAAACACGACTAAAGAATAAGTCATTACTAATCAATACCTTGGTTTAATTAGGAGAATTAATAGAGTTAAATATCAAACTAATTTAGATTATTCTCAACAGCAAGTTATCAAGAATGATCCTTAATCCAAGTAAAGATGAGGTAATAATAATGGAGTTTTATAGCGTTGTTCTTAGGAAAAGTTCAGGATATTGGGTTGCATTATGTTTAGAAAATGGAATTGTTGCTCAAGGGGACAATCCTGAACAATCCATTAGTAAACTTCAAGAAGCGATTGAATCTTTTTTATTAGTATGTGAAACCGAGGAAAAAGTTGATCAATCTCCTATTTCGATTTTAGAACTTCATGAATTTTTAACTATTGATGAGGATAATAAATCAAATAGTTATGAATTAAGGAAGGTTTATGCCTAAAAACATCCCTTCATTAAAGCCGAGAGAATTGATTAAAATTTTAGAAAAAGGTGGATGTAGGTTTGATCGAGAAGGGAAAGGAGATCATTGCTTATATATTCGTTTAACTCCAGAAAGTAAACATATTGTTCCTATTGATATGGGTGCGAAAGAAATGTCACCTGCTTATGTATTAAGGATTTTTCGGCAATTTGGCTTTACTGATGAAGAAATCGATCAACTGTTAAAATAAAACCCAACTTTAAATCTTTTTAACATATTCTTTTAACAGAGGATTCACAATAAAAAATGTCACGTTATCTTGTTCTTCTCTGACCACTAAAAAACGCCTGATTAGAGATTGAATAGTATTTAATAACTCTGAATTTGATAGTTTAGTCTGAGTTGCAAGAGACTGTAAATTCATGATTTCTGAAGAATGAGAAAGAACAGTAATTACAGTTTTTTCCTGGGGAGATAAACGTTGAAAATGTAGCTTAAGTTGCTCTTGCAGGGAGTCGCATAAAATCGGCTCATCATAGTACAAAAACTCAGTTACTCTACTATTAAATAATTCTTGAATCAGAGTTGCTATCATTCCTAACCATAAAGGGTTGCCTTGATAAGTATTAATTAAGATATCCCATGTTTCAGGATTAGATAAATTTTTATCTCTAAAAATATTTTGAGCAGCTAGACCTAAACTTCCTAATATCAAAGTACGAACAGGAAGATTTTCAAATTCAATTTTTTCAATTTCTCTAGGTTTTTCCCAACTGTTTAAGATCACGCAACTCTGATGACAAACCTCGGCAATTTTTTTATAAAATAGTTGATAATTCTCATAACCAGATTGATAGTGACCTGCCAATTGTCCCTCAAAAAACAGCATTTGGATATCATCTAGGATGAGAAGACAGCGATATTGACGCAGATAATTAAACAGTTGAGAAAGTTTTGTTTCTAGCTTTAAAGGAATTTCTATTTTATCTGGATTGCCGAATATTTCTAACAAGTTCGTTAAGGTTTCATCTAGGGTAGGAGCAAAACCAAGGCTGCGATAAATTATATAATCAAAGTTAGTTTTAATTTCATCTATCAAATGAAGGGAAAGGGTTGTTTTGCCAATTCCACTTAAACCTAAAAGGGTTATTAACTGAACTCCATCTTCTATAATCCATTTTTCTAGGGTAGAAAGTTCTTGAGTGCGATCGTAAAATTTTGTTATTTTTGGTGCGTCGTTTAAATCGATATAGGGTTGATTAGGAGTTATTTCAGGATCATTTAGATGGGATTGCTTTTGTTGTTGAGCTTTAGCTCTTTCTGATTCAGAACAAATATTAATATGATGAACTGTAACTGTCTCACCAACAATAGCTGATGAAATTTTATTCTTATAAATTTTCCCTTTCTCAAATATAGCTCTAAAATTAGATTTTTTAACCGTTTCTCCTAACTCTTCAGAGATCATTTTCCATAATTCTGAACCGACCCATTTAACATGACTTTCACTGGCATAATGATCTTCAGCAATTTCCGAGTATGTACAGTTTTGTATAGTACCTCGCAGAATCGCTTGTTGGAGATGATCTAAGTGTTTTCCTGTCTTGGTAAAAATGAGATGATCTGCCAGTTCTAGGACTTCTTCAATATCCATAACCCAAGAAGATGTTAAAGGTGATCACATTTTACCCTACTTTTAATACTATTCGTACTTTGCGTACTTTTGCAACTTTGTCAAAATTCCTACTTTTCAGACTGACATTGATTTGAGTCTAACCTATTCTTAAATTAAAATTGAGTAAAGTAAAAATGAAAATATGGATATAGAAACTGTACCTGTAAAAATGTCGGATATTAGGATTCCTAAGAGAAGCGAACTTAATGAGCTTAAAATACGCGCATTAGAAAATTCTCCTAATTCGCTATCCAGTTTGCTTCATGACAAAAAAGAGCCTATTGTACTATACAGAGGAACACGACCTTACGAAATTTGTAATGGGAGACATAGAATTTATCTAGCTGCTCAACAGGGGATTAAGGTAATCCCAGCAGGTTTTAATTAATCAGCGACTGCCTTTTTCTGATGCAAATATTCAGATTTTTAGAAAAAGGCACTCTCAATAATCCCTGATTTCTAGGTAGAACCTAACAATACTAGATTCCACACTCCGCCTGCTGTTTTTTAATCGGAAGCAGAGCCTCTTTTTGCATTTATTAAGTCCTATTATCAAAATTTAAAATTTACAGCCGAATTTTTAGCGATTATTTCCAAAAATAAAACAACCTTGTGATTTACTTATGTCTCAGTTAATTCAATGTGCTCGATGCGGAAAATTATTTGACAGTAGTTTAAGAAGTTGTTTTCACTGTGGTGAAACAAAATTTAGATATGTTAATTGTAAAAAATGTCAAACAGCAATCCCAGAGTTTGAAGCGCAGTATTGGCAAATCCTTGACTATCCTTCTGACACTACAAGGAAGGTACCTATCGCTCTCTGTAAGAGTTGTAAACACAAGGCTCCAGAAATTATAAGTGATCTAGATGTCATATTTAATTCTGTTAAATTTACTTGCCAAACTTGTAAACATAATTTTACCAAGACTGCTAAATTTTGTAGTGAAGATACGAGGAGTAATAGTCGTAATGTCCATGCTCGTATCTGTTTAAACCCAAAGCTTGAAGATATGATTAGGTCAAAATCCGAGCTAGAAGATATGATTAATTTACCACGAAATTATGATGTTTGGAAATTAACTCCTGTTAGAAGTCATCGCTATCCTTTGCGTATCCAAGATACTGCCCAATGTCCTAAATGCGGTGGCCAAAGTGTTTCTACTTTGATGGATTATCCTTATGTTCGATGTAAATTTTGTGGAGGACTTACAGAAAGAAAAAATAGTTTTGTTAAATCTACTTATTTAACTAGAAAAAGATTTAATGAAAACACAAGTTGGAAAAATAGAAAATATTATTCTATTTATATAGATGGTTATTTGAAAGTGGAACCTTACTTTTTAGATTATTATCATAAATTTTGTTATGATTTTTCTCCCGAAGAACCATTGGTATCATTTGACGAAATCAACTTTTTTATATCTAAATACTATTCTAAAAAATGTCTTACAGAGAATTTTTACTTTGCTATAAGGTGCATTTTATATTATTCCCTGACAGGTATAATTTTAAGAAATCCTATTTATTTATTTTTAATAGGTAGTGCTTTGGTATTTTTCGATTATAGCGTTTTTTATAAAGAGCAAATAGACGAATTAAAAAAATACAATAAATCGATTGATATTCAAGAAATATATTTTATAGTTTCATTATATCATCCTGATGAACCTATTAGCTTTCCTAAAGTATGAATGGACAAATGAGCCAGAATCAAGTTCCCGAAATTATTCAAGGTCGCACTAATGTATTTGAAGATTTAGGCTTCGCACCTGAAGAAGCTCTCAATCTCAAAATTCGCGCTGATCTCATGTTAACAATTAAACATTTTATTCAGACAAAAGGATGGACTCAAAAGCAAGCTGCTGTATTTTTTGGTGAAACCCAACCTCGCATTAGTGATTTGATGAATGGCGATATCGAAAGATTTAGTATTGATAAATTAGTAATAATGATAGCTAAAGCAGGTATGGATATTCGTGTTGAAGTCAATATAAAAGCAGCCTAAAAGTTCTGTTAATCTCGTTGCTAGGTTCCACCTAGCAATACTATTTTGCAGGCTCCGCCTGCTGTTTTAATTGGAGGCAGAGCCTCCTACTTTAATTCCCTGGTAGAACCAGGGAATCAGGGAATTAGGGTACAGAATGATTGGGTTGATGTTATCGTTTATAATGAGTAGATACATTAGTTTAATCAGGAGCGTTGATATGGTTGTTCTTGATATAGAAAATATTAGAGATACAATTAAGGGGGTAACAATTCCCTTGAAATCATACCCTGATGATTTTCTGGGATTTTATCAAAGGATTAACAACAGTATTTATGCTGAAATAAATATCATTAAGCAGTTACATGGGATTGATTTAATTATTGTTGAAAATTTGTATAAAAATTATTATCGGTCAGAAATTAGTCCTCATGTCATTATCCAAAAACATGAACAGGAAACAATTAATATTTGGATTTTAGGCAATTTTGAGCCTGAGAATCAAATTATTTGGGAATTATCAGAAGTTTTTGCAGACTTTTATGTTGAATTCTTGTTAATGCCTATTTTTCATATTTTTAACTATGCTGATATTAATTCAGAATTAATACAGGAATTTAAACAGGGAATTATTGTCTATGAGTGCGAAGAAAATTTATCAAGAAATAGCGCAACGGTATATGGAGAGTGCTAAATCGAGAAAAGTTTCTCTATCCTGAGTTTCAATCTGATGATAGTTATAAAGCACCTCATGAGCAAATTACCATCACTCAGGCTAGATTATTAATTCAAGATGTTGATAGAATTGTTAATCAAATTATAAATCTAATTTAATACTATAAATCCAGTCACCCCTTTAGACGTACAATAGAAGAAATGAACCAAAACACTAACGCGGGGAAAGAATTGTCAGAATATCCTGACATTTTCCCCCCTTTGTCATGCTCTATCTGAATTGGAGACTTTAAACAGTGGTTGCACAATATCCTGACACTTACGAAGCCAAAACACAAGAGATTGCTAAACAACTTTTAGCAGCGACCCAAGAGAAAAAGCGCTCATTGTTCGGACAGTTACAAGACCAAATGCGCTTTGATGATAAACTCATGGACTGGGCAATGTCAAACCCCGGTTTACGAGTGCAATTGTTCCATTTTATTGATTGTTTACCCGCATTACGAAGTAAACCAGAAATTGCAGCCCATTTACAAGAATATCTGACCACAGAAGCAGTCGAACTTCCTGATGTTCTCAAAAAATTACTCAATTTTGCTAACCCTGACTCCCTCCCCGGACAACTAGCGGCGACAACGGTAGCGCCTGCGGTAGAAACCTTAGCCCAAAAATATATTGCAGGTGCTAATATTCCTAAAGTTATTAAAACTTTAGAACAGTTACGCAAAGATAAAATGGCGTTTACGGTTGATTTATTAGGGGAAGCCGTTATTACTGAAACTGAGGCACAATCTTATCTCAATAATTATTTAGAATTGATGGAAAGTCTCAGCGATGCGGCTAAAAAATGGTCAACTATTCCCCAAATTGATGAAGCCGATGGACAGCCCATTCCTAAAGTTCAAGTTTCCGTTAAATTAACGGCATTTTATTCTCAATTTGATCCCTTAGATGCAAAAGGAAGTGAAGAAAAAGTCGGAGAACGTATCCGAATTTTATTGCGTCGGGCGAAAGAATTAGGGGCGGCGGTGCATTTTGATATGGAACAATACGCCTATAAAGATTTAACCTTCAGCATTTTAAAAAATCTGTTGATGGAAGAAGAATTCCGCAGCCGCACGGATATTGGCATGACGGTGCAAGCTTATTTACGAGAGTCTCAAAAGGATTTAGAAGGCATTATTGAATGGGTAAAATTACGAGGTTATCCCGTTAGTATACGATTGGTGAAAGGTGCTTATTGGGATCAAGAAACCATTAAATCGATGCAAAATGACTGGCCCCAACCTGTTTATAATGATAAGGCCGCAACGGATGCTAATTTTGAACGATTGACTCAATTGATGTTAGAAAATCATCAATATATTTATTCTGCTATTGGTAGCCATAATGTTCGTTCTCAAGCCAGAGCGATCGCCATTGCAGAAACCTTAAATGTGCCTCGTCGTGCCTTTGAAATGCAGGTTTTATATGGCATGGGCGACCAACTCGCTAAAGCCTTAGTTCAAAAAGGATATCGGGTGAGAATGTATTGCCCCTATGGAGATTTATTACCCGGAATGTCCTATTTAATTCGGCGGTTATTAGAAAATACGGCCAATAGTTCTTTTGTGCGTCAAAGTTCAGAAAATCGCCCTGTTGAAGAGTTATTATCTGCCCCTAAAGATAACCCGAATAGCAATATTTTTGAGACTTGGAAACCCGTATTTCCAAATTCAGCCGATACGGATTTTTCTAATGCTGCGTTACGGGATAAAGGGTTACGGGCGTTAGAAATGGTGCGTCAACAATTAGGACAAACCTATCAACCGTTAATTAATGGTCAATATATTAATACCGCCCAAATGATAGACTCCTTAAACCCCTCTAACCCCTCAGAAATTGTGGGGAAAGTCGGGTTAATTAGCGTTGAACAAGCGGAAACCGCCATTCAAGCCGCGAAAGCTGCCTTTCCAGCATGGCGGCATACTCCAGTCCGAGAACGGGCAGGTGTGCTACGAAAAGCCGCCGAACTGTTTGAACAACGGCGGGCGGAATTATGTGCTTGGATGGCGTTTGAAGTCGGAAAACCCCTACATCAAGGGGATGCAGAAGTGTCCGAGGCGATTGATTTCTGTCGTTATTATGCCGATGAAATGGAACGTTTGGATCAGGGCTACCAGTATGACACTGCTGGCGAAACCAACCGTTACAACTATCAACCCCGTGGCATTTCGGTGATTATTTCCCCCTGGAATTTCCCCCTGGCCATTCCCGTTGGGATGACGGTCGCATCCTTAGTTACGGGGAACTGCACGTTATTGAAGCCTGCGGAAGTGTCATCGGTGATCGCCGTGAAAATTACCGAAGTATTAGTAGAGGCGGGTATTCCGGCGGGTGTGTTCCAATTTGTACCCGGAAAAGGCTCAACGGTGGGTTCCTACATGGTACAACACCCGGACGTTCACATGATTACCTTCACGGGTTCCCAGGAGGTGGGATGTCGCATTTATGCTGAAGCGGCACTACTCAAACCCGGACAGAAACACCTGAAACGGGTGATTGCGGAAATGGGGGGCAAAAATGCCATTATCGTTGATGAAAGTGCCGACCTTGACCAAGCAGTGGCAGGTGTGGTGTATTCTGCCTTTGGGTATACGGGTCAAAAATGTTCCGCCTGTTCCCGTGTGGTGGTGTTAGAACCTGTTTATGAGGCATTTGTCAAGCGGTTAACAGAGGCAGTGCGGTCTTTAAATGTGGGGAATGCGGTGTTACCCAGTACCCAGGTTGGCCCGGTGATTGATGCCAATGCTCAACAGAAGATTAAAGAGTATATTGAGATTGGCAAACAAGAAGCAGAATTAGCGATCCAAGTTGCGGCACCGGAAACGGGTTATTTTGTGGGGCCAACGGTTTTTATTAATGTTTTACCGACGGCAAAAATCGCCCAAGAGGAAATTTTTGGCCCGGTTTTAGCGGTGATCAAAGCTCAAAATTTTGAGGAAGCGTTGGATATTGCCAATGGCACTAATTTTGCTTTAACGGGGGGTTTATATTCCAGAACTCCGTCCCATATTCAGAAGGCAAAAGCTGAATTTGAAGTGGGAAATTTGTACATTAACCGAGGCATTACGGGGGCTATTGTTTCTCGCCAACCCTTCGGCGGGTTTAAACTTTCCGGTGTGGGTTCTAAGGCGGGTGGCCCCGATTATTTATTACAGTTCTTAGAACCCCGTCACATCACCGAAAACATTCAACGTCAAGGTTTTGCCCCCATTGAAGGTGTTGAATAACCCCGTTGTTGCGCTTTAGCGCATTAAAAAGCGATCGCTTTTTTTTAAGGGCGATCGCGCTATAATTAATATAGGATTATTGAGGAATTGAAAGAATATGAACCATAAACTCATCGATTCTTTAGTTCAAATCATTTCTTCATTAACACCGGAAGAAAGGCAAACCCTAGAAAAACAATTAGCCAGTCAACAACCCTCAATTCAACAGTCTTTTATTTCTATTAAAGATGATCCTTGCGTGGGAATGTGGAAAGATCGAGAAGATTTACAAGATAGTTCAGCATGGGTTCGTCAAATGAGAAAGCAAGAATGGATGGGTTAGCATGAAGCAAATTTTAATTGATACAGATATCTTAATTGATGTATTTCGGGGAATTGAACCCGCTATTAATCGACTTCAAGATGAATCCCACACAGCCTTGTTGTCAATTAGTGTGGTGACAGAGATGGAATTAATGGTCGGTTGTCGCAATAAATCTGAACAGCAAAAATTAACTGTTTTTTTAAACAACTATGTAATTCTTAAAATTAATGAATCTATTTCGGATCAAGCTGTTGAACTATTGAGGCAATACCGCCTCAGTCATGGTTTATTAATTCCTGATGCGTTAATAGCTGCGACAGCCATTAGTTTTAATATCCCTCTCCTCACTAAAAATCAGAGTGATTATCGTTTTATTACAGAAGTAAATTTGTTACCTTATCCTTAACTTTAATGAACGCCGTCATATTACCAAAAACATTCAACGTCAAGGTTTTGCCCCCATTGAAGGTGTCGAATAACTTCGTAGTTGCGCTTTAGCGCATTAAAAAGTGATCGCCCTTTTTAAAAGAGCGATCGCGCTCTAATTAATATAAAATTATTGAGGAATTAAAAGAATATAAACCATAAAATCATCGATTCTTTAGTTCAAATTATTTCTTCATTAACACCAAAAGAAAGACAAAGCCTATAACAAGAATTAGTGGAAAAATCGAGAGGATTTAAAGAATTATAGTAAACCTAATGGTCAATAATAACTGTAAAGACTTGACGATACATTGAATAAATGGTACAATTAAAATAAATTCAGAGAAGTTATTTGGTAAGACTATGAAAAATATAATTGAATTTAAAGATTATGTTCCATTTAATCTCAATACGGAATCTGCGTACTGATACTGCAAAATATCCTGATGTGAAAAAGCAGATTGATGATTGGTATGCAGTTGTCAAAAAAGCCAATTGGAAGAACTTAGAAGATGTTCGTAAAATTTACCGAGATGCTGAAGCCGTGAGTAATTTTACTGTATTTAACATCAAAGGTAACAATTATCGATTAATTGTAGGTATCGACTACGAAGAACAGATCGTTTACTACAAATATTTTCTGACTCATGCCGAATATGACAAAGGCAAGTGGAAAAATGACCCTTACTATTGATAAAACTGTTTATAGCAATCTGTTAGCTGAAGTCACTCCTCAAGTGATTGAAACGGAGGAGGAGTATGATCGTATTTTAGCCATTGTTGAACGATTAACCTTTGCTAAAACTCGCACCCCTGAAGAACGAGCGTTATTAAAATTGCTGGTTCAGTTAGTTGAAACCTACGAATCAGAACAGTATCCCATCGATGAGTCTACACCCTACGAGATCTTACAACATTTGATGGAAATGAGTGGAACTTGTGAAAGCGATTTAGTTGGTGCTATTGGCTCAAGTGATGTTGTCTCTGAAGTTGTTAATGGTAAACGTTCTATTAGTAAGGTGCAAGCAAAAGCACTGGCTGATTATTTTCAAGTTTCGATCAACTTATTTATTTAGTTAAATTTTAATTCAATCTTTAGTGGCACTTAAGTGTGAAAACAAGGGAGCGATCGCGCTATAATTAATATAAGATTATTGAGAAATTGAAAGAATATGAACCATAAACTCATCGATTCTTTAGTTCAAATTATTTCTTCATTAACACCAGAAGAAAGACAAAACCTAGAAAAATGAAGCTCAATCTAACCTACTTTTTATAGTAAAATTAGAATTCTGGAATATCCAAAATATTTGCTTGTGATAGTAACCTTCGTTCCTCAACTCGCTCTGGACGATTTATCTGTAACAATTTTACGGTCACTCGTGCAATCGCAGTTAACGGGATAATTTCGCCTTTTTCTAATTTAAAATGCTCCCGCCAGCGATCACGACGAGGATGATACAATCTCACAATTTCCCCATTCATGGGATCGATTGAAGCCAGATCGCTTCCTTTATATTTGTTGCAGATTGTACAAGCCAACGCCAAATTATTTTCGTTCGTTTGTCCGCCGTGCTTTTCTGCAATAATATGATCGATTTCATGGGGTACAAAAACAGAAATTTCTGGCATCAAACAATACTCACAAGCAAAATTAGCGCGATTACAAACCAAGCGTTTGAGAGCAGCAGAAACATAAGCCTTACTCATTTTTTAGCTGTGTTAAGTTTTAGCAATGCTTTAGCCTTAGCCACCCGCACCAAATGTTCAATATATTCATATTGTTGCCATGATCGTTCCTCTTCAGCCGTCAACCCAACGGTTCTATTTTTTTCTAGCAAATTGTTAATATGTTGTTGTAATGCTTCCGACGGCTTCAACGCCAAAATTTCCTCTGGAGTCGGAAGATTTGCCAGGAATTCTAATACATCTGCCAACCCAGAAAATCCAGATTGAGCATCTGCACTCCATTCCCGCAAACCCAGTTCTAAAATTTGTGTTAACTGCTCTTGCAGTGGACTTAACCGCATCGCCAATTCATCGGGAACTTCGACTTTAATCTGCATGATCGAGCTTTGCAACACTTAAAGAGAAATGTAAGTTAATTATAGCATCTTAGTAAATTGTATCAGAGGCGATCGCATTCCAACACATGAACCAGTCAGAAAAGCGATCATTCTTTTTAAGGTAAACGGCGATCGCAATTGATAATTCAACTCTGCTTAAATAAAATGATAAAACCTTCTTGTTGAAAGTGCTTATCATGGGTTAAAACTTCAGTAATATTAAGTTGATTCATCGTTACCATAGAAATACAATCTGTTAAACTGTATCCTTTATCAAATCGTTGACTAAATAACTCTAAACCTGCGGTAAAAGATTGATGGCTTTGAGGAATAACAGTTATATTCTGATCAGCGAGAACTTGGGTAATTAACTGAAAAACTGCTTTTTTCATAGGGGATGGAAAAGAGGCAAAAAAATTAATCGTTTCTATTAATACTTCTTCTGTTGTCACCAATTTAATATTATTGAGATTGCGACTATAATCTCTAACGGACTGATGCCATGAGTCAGCCACATTAATTAAAGCGACCCAATAAAACGTATCGACAAAAAGAGTTTTCATAATTCTTGATGGAGGTTTTTAGACAAGTAAAAATCATGATTTTCTGCCCCGTCTTTTGGTAATTGACTTATAACTTCTTCAGGAATATCTTTAATAATATCATCTGCTACTTCCCAAATGGGTTTATAAGCTTTCTCAGTCGGTTTAACAGTTTGCTTAAGAGAGCGAATGAAATCTAATACCTCATCCAGTTGAGAAGGGGTAATTTGTTCTAATTCTTGTAGAATTACTTCTTTGGTTGTCATAGTGTTTTTATTGATTAATGTAAGTTAATTATAGTATCTTAGTAAATTGTAGCAGAGGCGATCGCATTCCTACACATGAACCAGCCAGAAAAGCGATCGCTCTTTTTGAGTTAAAGGGCAATCCCACCCCGTAGTTGAGCTTTAGCGCATTAAAAAGCGATCGCTCTTGTAAAAAGGGCGATCACATTATAATTGAAAAAAAAGGTGGATAGCTCATGAGACAAATGATCGCCTATTCAGGTGAAGATGCGTATTAAGTGGTTGAATGTCTGAGTTTACCTACCTTGTTTTTTTTAGGTAGATAACGTATAATCAAACTTGAAGCTAGTTTGAAATTGGTGCTATGAAAAACCTACTGATCCCACTAGGTACTTTATGGAAAGCTTACAAAGCTCATGGTGAGATGGCTTTTAGAGATGCAGCCCTATTGTTAGGATACTCTCACGTTGAGATTAGAAATTTTTTATATAAAGAAAGTTTGATCAAAAATGGCTATTTTTCAATAGCTGAAACCAAGAGTGCTTCTCTACAACTATTATTTAAGAATTATCCAGACAATTTTATAGAAGCTGCTTCTCACTACGGTTACTCTCCTATAGAAATTAAAAGGTTTTTAAAATCACAACAGCCAGTAGATTTAATTGAGCAAAACGATAAACAAAATGATCAACTTCAAGAGCAGTATGCTAGTTAATAGGAGTTTATCAACTTATGAGCGACGAAGTTGTTAGTAAGTTAACTTACTATAATGGTTATATCTTTAGATCACTTTTAGAAGCTAAATGGGCAATTTTATTTGATTATTTGAAAATTCAATATCAGTATGAAAGCCAGAGATTTGATACAAAATATGGCTGGTATCTACCTGATTTTCATTTAAAGAATGTAAATTTATGGATAGAAATAAAACCAAAATTTCCTTCAAGTGAAGCAATAGATAAAATTCAAACTGTAGCTGATCAAACTAATTGTTTTGCCTGCATTTTAATATCATTTCCTGAAATTGACCTTTTTGGAAAGGAATGGCAACCAACTCAGTCTTTTGTCTTTCTCTTTAGTCCAGGGAGTAAAAAATCTGCACACATATCAATTAATCAAATCTATAATTTTATTTTTAATTCACCTATAAATAAAAATCAATATTTCATGGGATCTTGTTTGACAACAGCTATATATAAAGCAAAAGCATATAGAAAAAATGAATTAATAAGTATAAAAGAGATTTTATTAGAGGTTTTGGAAAAAGAAGGATTTTTAGATCGATACTCACGACATAGAGAAATTAATGAATCAAAGTTATCAATCAATAATGAATTATCTATTTTTGAAGAATTAATAATTGATAAACTCTTTTGGCTTAGACAAGGTATTAATAATAAGCCGAGACCAAACTAGAAACCGACTTCATGATAATAAATCTTAATTGATGTATCTTTTCTATTAATATTGTAACATAAATGAAACTGCTGTTAAATCGATTTGTTTCCAATCCTGAAGTAGTTCATTAATTTGTTCAGGACTGTTAAAATTTCCTGTAAAATAATGAAAATCATGAGTATAAATATTTAGAAAGAAGTTTAGAATTGTACAATGATCTTTAACTCCAAATCCTAATTCACAATCAACTCGCCAGTTATCAACAGTTGTAGCATATTCATATAGGGCTTGGGATGCTAATTGAGTTTCTTGAGAATAGTTTTTTGCTAAACGTAAAAAATGACTCGGAGACTGTGCAACCTCACAAAATAGTTCAATGGCTTGAAAGGTTAAATCAGTGGGTTTAGATTTCCACTCTGTTAAAGATTGGCAAATATTGATTGCTTGTAAAAATTTATTTTCTAATAAAGTGTTCATAGATTTTAACGTTGATTAATTAAGTAGACCAGGGATGCTGTTCCTCTAAGCACGTTTCAATATAAAACGCAGTGTGTTTAGGATCTTTTAACAATTCAAGAGAAAATTTCCCCCCACCCGCTTAACATAGAAAATACCTATTCCACGTCTTTGTGACGATGCAATCCTGAACTTTTCTATCCTTTTCTAGCCTGACTTGCTGAGAAAGATTGTATCCCGTCACAAGAAGAATTTAAAAACTCCTGAACTTATCCCTATCGACGGTTTGACGGTTATAGAACACACTTAAGGTATAGATGGATAGATGAAATTGGGTTTATTGGAGGGGCAAGACCATGATGAGAACCGTTTTGGTGGTTGAAGACAATATTATTAATTGGAAAGTCTTTGAACGAATTTTAACAAGACGGGGTGGGTTAGTGGCTAAACACACCGAAGATGTGGAAACCGTGATGCAAATGGCGGTTAATAAACAAGCCGATCTAATTTTAATGGATGTGTCTTTAACGAATAGTTATTACGACGGGAAAGCCGTTGATGGGATTAAAATTACCCAAATGTTAAAAGCCAACCCAGAAACAGCAAAACTACCCGTTATTTTAGTCACTGCCCATGCGACAACAGGTGATCGAGAAAACTTTTTAGCCCAAAGTGGTGCTGATGATTATATTCCTAAACCTGTTGTTGATCATAAAGCCTTTGTCGAACAAATTAAATCTAAATTACCTGTAGACGATTAAAGGTGATGTTAATTTTTTAACGCCTAAACGTTGTCAACATCATGATCTTACCAGAGTGCATTATTCTTCAACATGAAGCAGCAAACCCGACAACTTCTGGCGAACGTTTAGTCGAACTTGCTCAACAAAGTATAGAATTAGCGCGACTGGTTGCCAATAATTCTAATGCCCCCCAGAGGTGTTAAAAGCCTTGGGAATGAGTGTGGACGTGGCAACTCGCCATCTGGTTGCGACTAATCCAAATACCCCTGGAGAAACCTTACTTGAATTACTCAATGAGTTTCCTAAACCGGTTTTGAGTAATTCTCAGTTTTCGATTTTATGTTCAACAGATTCCCCATTATTATATCAAATTCCCCTCTCAACGATTTGTCTTTTGGTTCAGTTGAAGACAGCCCCAGATAGTTTTTTTAATGGGCGGCTAACCATCCAAATCCCAATGTTTTAGCTGTATTAAAACTTTCATCAAATCCTCATTGATTCACTGAGAAATCAGGGAAGACTGAATTTCCTCTATCTCCCCCTTAATTTAATCCCTTCAGTCCTCAATTTCACACTAAATTAGTGGTATTGAAAGGTTAAATATAGACTTTTGTACCTCTAATAATCCTTGTTTTTTATCCTTCATCTTTTCTCTAAATTTAACACCATTTTTATGAATCCTAATCACACAAAGGGGTAGTATTATGATGTCAGGGTTTAATGAATCTGTAAAAAAAGAATTAATTGATCGAGCAGAACTCTATCACAATGGGTCGGAGGATAGCAATTATTTAGATCAGTTATTTCAACTAGAGTTACTCCCTAATTTTATGATTGATGGATTAAATCTTAACGGAAGAGTAAATAATATTCGCTATTTAAAACCATCACTAAGCTTGTTGGAAGCACCTCTTAAAAAGGTAGCAAAAAAAAATAATTTTTTGGATATCTTAGAAATTGCTACTGATTGTAATAAACCTGGGCTATTATGGAAACAACTATCAGAATGTTCCCATGAAAATCGTCTGTTATTAGCGGCTCATTCCCAGACCCCAACGGTAATTTTACAAGGGTTATTATATGATATTGAAGCCCAAATTAGGACAATTGCTGCTCAATCTTTAGCTCAAACTCCAGAAGGAGTAGGACATTTAATTGCCTATTATGCTAAAACTTCCCCTCCGGTGATTCGTGCGATTGTTTTATTAGATTCTCAAACGTCTCCATCACTCTTATCAACAATAATAGAACAGGTTCAATATTCTAATTCTTGGTTGGTTAAATATGCGATCGCTCAACACCCCAATACCCCCATTTCTGTCTTAAAAACCCTAGCTATTGATCCTCATTCTCAAGTTCAGGAAGTAGCTAAACTTCAATTACAAGGGTATTCAAAATCATCGATCATTCCTGCTTAAACTATTATAGCAGAATATCATTAATTATCCCAGGACTTCAAGATGATAGAAAGCAGTCTAGTGTAGAGACGTGCCATGGCACGTCTCTACGTGAAATTTGATGATGATCAACGGTTTAAAAGTTGTAATTCCTCTCGAATAGATAAGGGTTGATATCCTAAATTAAACGCTTTAGAACTTTCTAAAGAAACATCAGGAGGACGGGGTGCAGACATTTTAATCTCTGCTTGAGAACAAGGTTTAATCAAATCAGCAGGAAGCTCTAAAATCTCAGCCATGAGTTTTCCCAATTCATAACGAGAGAGACGTTCTTTCCCGCCTAAATGAAGAATTCCTTGAGTTTTTTCTAACGCTAATAATAATCCCTTTGCTGCGGTTGTTCCACTCACGGGAGTTCTAAATTCATCGACAAATAACTTTAACTCTTTTCCGTCTTTTAGAGCTTGAATAAACGGTTGAATAAAATTGGTTGCATGGGGAGGAACATTCCCAAACATTAACGGCATTCTGCAAATTGCTGTTCTGGGGTATCGTTCTAACATTCCCTGTTCAGCTAATACTTTTTGCTCTCCATAATAACTCACTGGAGAAACCGGATCAGTTTCCCGATAGGGTGGATTTAACCCATTAAAAACTAAATCTGTTGATGTAAATACACAAGGAATATTTAAATCTGCACAGAAGTTAGCAATTAGAAGGGAAACTGTAACATTAATTTGATGAGAGAGTTCAGGATATTGTTGACAAAAATTGGGTTGAGATTGAGCCCCCGCATGGATCACTGCATCCGGTTGTATCTCTTGAAACATGGTTTTAAGAGCTTGCTCATCTGTTAAATCAGCTTGAATTAAATTAATATTAGGAATATTAATAGTTTTAGAATGGGTAATTCCATAAACTTGCCATTGAGCTTGAGCCAGTTGGCAAAGATGCCATCCCAAAAAACCGCTTGCTCCTGTAATTAATAGTTTATTCATAACAGGTAAAATTAAAATTAAATACATTAATAAAATTGGCTTTAGGGGCAAATTCTGATCGCTTTCTTCCTCTATTAATTGATTAGAATCAAACCCTGATAATAATATTTTACATTATTTTTTATGAACAAGATACCTTGAATCAGCCAACTAGGATAAAATTGAAAATTAAGAATAACCCGAAATCTCATTCAGTCAACCGAAATAGAAATCGTTATTTTAATGATTAATCCCCATGAACGAATTAACCCTAACTTGGACAGAAGCAGGTCAGTCCTGTACCCGAACCCTGAATGATCAATACCCCACCCAACATCCGGGAATGGTTCGCATTGGACGAGATCCAACACGTTGCGATATTGTATTATCCCATCCAACGGTATCAGGATTACATATTGAAATTTATTTTAATCAAGCTAAACAGAATTTCTATTTGAAAAATCTACGAGATACAAATCCTCCTTTAATTAATTATCAAAAGTTAATAACGGGTGAAGTTCTTTTAAGCCTCGGCAGCCATATCCAATTAGGACAGCAACAACTGGAAGTTACCGCAGTTTCTTTAGAACCTTTTTTAATTCCCCCAACCCAATTATTTTCCCCAAATGAACCAAACTCTCAAGCAATTTTTTATCCAAATCCTGTACAATATGGTTTACAGTGTCCCAAATGTGATCACGTTTCCTCTTATCAACAGTTAAATTCAGGGTGTCCTTGGTGTGGAACGTCGTTAGCCTCAGCAATTAGCGTGGTTTTATCCACTGAACATTAAACTATAACCCTCGAAATCGAAACTAAAAAACGGATGCAAATTCGACTGAGTTGGCAAAACTTAGAAACAGGAGAATGGCGAACCCCAGTTCTAACGCCTCCCATCGCATTAGGACGGGTTTTTGAACGAATGCCTTCTACGGTTAATGGAGAACGAGTTTCTCGTCTTGTTTTAAATGGCGAAAGAGTGTCCCGTTTTCATGGGTTAATTACCTGGGAAAACGGAACGTTAATGTTAACGGATACGGGAAGCCGTAATGGAATTTTAGTCAATGGAATTCCTCAAACCCGTTGTGTGCTTCAAGATGGAGATCTCTTACAAATTGCTCACTATAATATTACCCTTTCTTTAGTCACCAATTCTTTTAACACTCTCCCCCAAAACCAATCTCAAATTTCGTTTTCTCCGCCTACGAAATTACCGGATACTGATCTCTCATCTTCCACGGTTTCATCAGCAAATCGAGAAAATTTCCCGCCTCAATCTTTTGTAAATTCCTTACAAATTTCTGTACAACAATTACAAACCCTAGGATTACCAACGGATGAAATCGATTATCTCACGATTGGGGCAGGATTAGGAAGTTTTATCTGGGTAGATTTATTAAGAATTTCTGGGATTAAATCGAATCAAATTATCGCATTAGGGATAGATAATAAACCCTATACCCATTATCAACAATTGTGTTTAAATTCTCAAATCCCTCCCCAGGAACGGTTACGCTCAAACTCTGATTCTTGTCCCGATAATATTTGGGGATGGCCGAGTTATGCCTTACGCGAAGCTTATACAGAAGCCAGACAAGGGCAATTTTTAACAGCCTTAAAACTGCTGTGGCAAGTGTTTGCAGAACCTACCTTTGCCGAAACCTATACCCCCCGTTCAGGAGATGTTTTTAATTCAATTGATCGAGAAGCGCATCGAATTCAGTGGTCACAAATGTATCGTTATGGACGAGTCAAAAGTATTCGGAAAATGACCGATGGCCGTTATGCGATCGCCTATTCCCGTTCTACCGAAAATCGTCGAGACCATGGCTTTATCCTCGCTAGATATGTTCAGATTGCCACAGGCTATCCAGCCATTCAATTTCTCCCGGATTTACAAGCTTATCGAGAACAAACTAAAGATTTTAAAACCGTTGTGAATGCCTATGAAAATCATGACTATATTTATGAGAAGTTAGAACAATCAGGGGGAACCGTAATTATTAGGGGTCGAGGGATTGTTGCCTCTCGAATTTTACAGCGACTTTATGAAGCTAGACAGAAAAATTCTCAAATCCAAATTCTTCATTTAATGCGATCGCCTAAAGCCCAAGGAAATCAATTTGAAAAGGCAAAACGAACCGTTGAAAATCATTTTGAATTTCAACCCTTTAACTGGCCTAAATCTTGTTGGGGAGGTGACTTACGGCAACAATTAGAAGCTGCTAACCCTCAAGCTCGGTTAAAACTTTTAGAACAGTGGGGAGGAACAACCACCGCCCCCCGAAAAGATTGGCAAAATATTGTTAATCAAGGGCTGCGCCAAGGGTGGTATCGCATTACATTTGGAACCGTTGAACGAGTGGAACCCACGCCTCAAGGTCGCACGTTAACCACCATTCGAGAACATGGGTTAAATGCTAACCTTCAGTTGGAAGCCGATTTTATTATTGATGCCACAGGATTAGATGCCAAAGTCAATACAAATCCTTTCTTAAATGATTTAGTGACGCATTACAATTTACCCTTAAATACTTTAGGACGCTTGAGTGTTGCCAATGATTTTGAATTAGTAGAAATGCGAAATTCTAATAGTTCTGGAGAGGGTTTTGGGGGTCGTATGTATGCCGTAGGTGCAATCACTTTAGGGGGGCCCTATGCGGCAGTTGATAGCTTTTTAGGGTTACAATATGCTGCCTTAGTTTCTGTTGAAAATTTAGCTTCTCTTTCAACACCAAGCTTACGCAAATTGACGGGATGGCACTCCCTGTGGCAATGGTTCAAATGGGTTAATAATCAACCCCCTAATTAAAAAAACACGCCCAACGAATGAAGGGCGCTTGCCAGGGTGCATCTACTTATGATCTTGAGTATAGCTTAATGATGGGTATAACCCCTCATATCGCTTAACAAACTGTAATCTTTTGAGGAAGATAGGGCAATATAATCTTTATCTTAGAGAAGATAAGGGCCAAAACCCCTGGAAGTGACATCAATCACAAGATAGTTTCCGAAGAATCACCTACGCAACGTTAATCAATCACTACTCTAATTTGACAAACGGGGGATGATAAAAGTGTCGAGTTCAATCTCTAACCATGATGCCTAACCTTAATCTTTTACCCGGTGCGATTATAGAAATGCTGGCAACCACAGCCCATACCCATTCCTTAACCCAAGCTGACCGCTATGGATTGATGGCTGCAATTTTAGACGAATCCTTATCCGAAGAAGAACGCCGATGTATTGACCGGATGTTGAGATCACTCCTTCGGGGAAAAATTGAAATCGTTAATGAAGTCTCTGCACTTGCCTAAATTCAACCTGAAATCAATAATAGAGCCATGTTTTGTGAACTCGACAAACCCAGAACATGGCTCTAATTTTTTGATCTCAAAAATTATTTCTATTCCTGTTCCCTGTTCCCTGTTCCCTGTTCCCTGCTATAGAATTAAACAGACCCTCATTGCGGCTAAATATGTTTCCGAGTTTTCTACCCCAGTCTGTACAAAGGTTAACTGAAGCAACTTCTATCGCTTTTGCTCAAAATCTCAAATGTAAGGCAATTTCTACCCCTCTACGAGAGCAACCGATTCAAACGGTCTATATTCATCAAGGAACGGGAGGAACCCCCATTTTATTAATTCATGGGTTTGATAGTTCTTCTTTTGAATATCGGCGATTATTGCCGTTGTTAGCCACAGAGCAGGAAACCTGGAGCTTAGATATTTTAGGTTTTGGATTCACAGAACGGGGCGCAGAATTTCAGTTTAAGCGATCGGAAATTGTGACTCATTTATATTCCTTTTGGGAAACCTTAATTAATCAACCTGTTATTTTAGTCGGAGCATCAATGGGGGGTGCAGTTGCGTTAGATTTTGCCTTATGGTATCCCGCAGCCGTGAAATCCATCGTATTATTAGATAGTGCTGGAATGAAACCAGGGCCAGTGATGGGTAAATTTTTATTACCTCCCTTTGATTATTTAGCGACAGAATTTTTGAGAAATCCTAAAGTTCGTCAAGCCATTAGTGAAAGTGCTTATTTTGATAAAAGCTTTGCGTCTTTAGATGCTCAACTTTGTGCTGCTTTGCATTTAGAAGCGATGGGCTGGAATCAAGCGTTAATTCGGTTTAGTAAAACGGGAGGATATGGAAAGTTTGGTAATGAGTTAAATGATATTCAACAACCAACCTTGATTTTATGGGGAGATAATGATAAAATATTAGGAACGGCTGATGCTTATAAATTTGAAAAAGCCATTCCCCATTCTCAATTAATTTGGATTAAAAATTCGGGTCATGTTCCCCATTTAGAACAACCTGAAATTACAGCACAACATATTTTAGATTTTGCCAAAAATTTAACTCCCTAGGCATAGGTTAGGCTGCTCTCGCCGGAAGATCCTACTTCTGGCAACTGAAGGGAGAGCAACAGTAGCTAAAAAGCTAATAATTGTTCATGTTAGGGCAAATACCTATATATATTGAGCTAATCTTCTGTGAGGTGTTCGATGTTGAGCAATATTACAATCTTGAACACAACAGCAATGATCGCTGGCAATGGCAGGTTTATGATCGTTTGGATCAGTCAATTCGTCTCCATAGGAATGAAAAACCAATAAGGTGACTAATTGAGAAATAGTTTACAGTGGATCAAGGTTTCCAGGGTTTAGTTG
>NZ_LN889758.1 GCF_900009145.1 Planktothrix tepida PCC 9214 | reverse complement strand
AGGGAACAGGGAACAGGGAACAGGGGTAATACTTCTAGCTGTTTCATATCAGTTTTAAATTATCACAACCTATTTGGGATTGCTATATTATCAAAAAAAATATTGTTCTCCTCTTTCTTCAGGAATAGATTATGACAAATATCGAGATATTTTTCCATCAGGAGGTATAAACTTAATCCGGTTCTCTACCTAAATATAGATACAACAGTTTGAGCCAATTTCATACAATATCCTAAACCCAGACTGAGGATAATTTGAGTGAGTCAGAAAGACAATGGTTTAGGAGAACAAGCTTTAAGCAAACTAGCAGAAATGACTCTAGCTAGTCAATTAGATGAAGTTGAAGAACTGGATGTCAATGTTAATACTGATCCGATTAAGTTAGTTCAGGGTCAAGTTGACTCAGCCACAATTTCAGGAACGGGAATGGTGATGAAAAGCGACTTGAGAATGGAAAAAATAGAGATGAAAACTTCTGCAATTTCTATTAATCCCTTGAGTGTTGCTTTCGGACAAATTGAACTTAAACATCCGACCCAAGCAACGGCTGAAGTTGTGTTAACAGAAGTTGATATTAATCGCGCTTTTAATTCTGATTATATTCTCAAAAAACTGCAAGGTTTAGAAATAGCAGTTGAGGGAAATCAGAACACCATTGATACTCAAGCTGTTGAATTCAAACTCCCTGGAGATGGTCGATTTTTTCTCCAAGCTTATCTGATTTCACGCCCCAAGGGAGAATCCTCAAAAATTGCATTTACAGCTTTACCGGAGGTCAGTTTAGATCGCAAAACGATTCAACTTAAGGATATTCAATATTCTCAAGGAGAGAAGGTTTCTCCTGAATTAACTCAGGCGTTAATTGAGGAATCTAGCGAACTCTTAAATTTAGATAATTTTAACTTGAAAGGGGTAAATCTTCGCATTCAACGCTTAAATTTAGAGCATCAAAAAATCACCTTGTTAGCAGAAGCCGATGTTGAGTCTTTTCCATCCGCTAGTTAGTTTTGGTTGAAGTTTCTGCTCAACCTCAGACATTTACCTACATTTTCAATTGGAGATCAACTCATGACCCGCATTACTCATTTAGAACCTTTAATTGAAGGCAACGAACGGGAATATTATGATAGTGGAATTCCTAGCACTGTGGCGATTTTAGGACATCCTCTGCATCCTCTTATTGTCACCTTTCCCGTTGCATTTTTAACAACAGCTTTATTGACAGATATTCTATTTTTATTCACCCATTCCTCATTTTGGGCAACCGCATCATTTTGGTTAATTGTAGGTGGCATTATAACCGGGCTTTTAGCCGGATTAACAGGAATGTTAGATTTCTTTAAAATTCATCGAGTCCGAGAACATAAAGCAGGATGGATTCACATGGTCGGTAATATTGCTGCTTTAGTATTATCAGGAATTAGTTTATTTTTACGGTGGGATAATGTTATTGATAGTATTGCTCCTTGGGGAATTATTCTGTCTTTAGTTGTAGCTGGACTTTTAGGAATTACAGGATGGTATGGAGGTGAATTAGTCTATCGCCATAAAATTGCTGTTATTGGGGATGGAAATCCTCACCAAGCTTAAATATTTTTTCGGACTAGGGGTGCATTTTTTTAGAGTCTTAATGCCCCCCTATAATTCTATCAAAAAACTTCAACACAAAGATATTAATCATGGAAACTTACGACGTTATTATTATTGGAGCAGGTCACAACGGTTTAACTTGTGCTTCCTATCTTTTAAAAGCAGGATACAGTGTTTTATTACTCGAAAAACGTTCTGTTCCTGGGGGAGCAGCTACCACAGAAGAAGCCCTTCCCCAAGAAGCTCCAGGGTTTAAATTTAATCTGTGTGCGATTGATCATGAATTTATTCATTTAGGGCCAGTAGTGGAGGAATTAGAACTGCATAAATATGGCTTAGAATATTTATTTTGTGATCCGATTGTATTTTGTCCTCATCCTGATGGCAAATACTTTTTAGCTCATAAATCCATTGAAGAAACCTGTGCTGAAATTGGACGATATAACTCCAGAGATGCCGCTAAATATCGAGATTTTGTCGGATTTTGGCAACGGTTTATTAATGCTGCGATTCCAATTTTTAGCGCTCCTCCTCAATCTGTTATTGATATTGCTGGAAATTACAATATTAGTAAACTGAAAGATTTGTTTTCTGTTCTGGGTTCTCCCGAAAAAGCTCTGGATTTTGCTCGAACCATGTTAACCAGTGCTGAGGACTTAT
Organism: Planktothrix tepida PCC 9214; assembly: GCF_900009145.1. NCBI lineage: Bacteria > Bacillati > Cyanobacteriota > Cyanophyceae > Oscillatoriales > Microcoleaceae > Planktothrix > Planktothrix tepida. The sequence continues at coordinate 21,328 of NZ_LN889758.1, read as the reverse complement.
TAAATGAATGGTTTGATGAGGAATTTCTCAAAGCACCTTTAGCTCGGTTAGCCTCAGAATTAGGAACGCCTCCTTCACAAAAAAATCTCGCCGTCGGTGCGATGATGATGACCATGCGACACCATCCAGGAATGGCAAGACCCAAAGGCGGAACAGGAGCATTAGTTCAAGCCTTATTAAATTTAATTCAAGCTCATGGCGGTATGATTTTAACGGATCAACACGTTGAAAAAGTATTAGTTGATGATGGAAAAGCGATAGGAGTTAGAGTCGCCAATGGCAAAGAATATCGAGCGAATAAAGGGGTAATTTCTAATATTGATGCTAAACGCTTGTTTTTGAATTTAATGGATGCTGCGGATGTCGATGATGCAGATTCTGAATTGCGAGAACGGTTAGAACGGCGGATTGTTAATAATAATGAAACTATTCTTAAAATTGATTGTGCATTATCGGAACCTTTGCGTTTTGAACATCATGATCATCGAGACGAATATTTGATAGGTTCTGTATTAATTGCAGACTCCGTTAAACAGGTGGAAATTGCTCACCATGATACTACTTTAGGCAAAATTCCTGATGCTGATCCTTCGATGTATGTTGTGGTTCCAACAATGCTTGATCCAACGATGGCTCCTGAAGGAAAACATACCCTTTGGATTGAATTTTTTGCCCCTTATAAAATTGAGGGAGCCGAAGGAACGGGATTAAAAGGAACAGGTTGGACAGATGAATTAAAGAATAAAGTGGCGGATCGAGTTTTAGATAAATTAGCGGACTATTCTCCGAATTTAAAACAATCAATTATTGCTCGTCGAGTTGAAAGTCCGGCAGAATTAGGAGAAAGATTAGGAGCTTTTAATGGCAATTATTATCACATTGATATGACTTTAGAACAAATGATGTTCTTCCGCCCTTTACCCGAAATCGCTAATTATCACACTCCCATTAAAGGGCTATTTTTAACCGGAGCAGGAACCCATCCAGGTGGTTCAATTTCTGGCTTACCGGGTCGCAATTGTGCCAGAGTATTTTTACACCATCAGCAACCCGTTTCTCAAACTTTGACAGAAGCTTATCAATCGCTTAAATCCATTACAAATTCGGTATTAGGAAGTTAAAGTTTGTGAGAGTCTATTAATTATAAAAACCCGGTTTCTTGAAGAAATCGGGTTTTTGATTTTCACGTTTGATCTCCAAACCTCAATTTTTGCTCAATAATTGTAGAACTTGTTTAGGTTATTCCTAGGGAAAGATGAAGGTTAGAGGTAGGACTAATTAAAGTATAAATAGGTTTAAAAATTATATAAGGAGATTTAAAATGAATCGTGATTCTGAACCTAGAGCGAATTTAAAAGAATTTGAACAACCGATGAATGCTCAGGAAGTTGATCCTCAACAAAAACGTTGGCAAAAGGAAGAGTTAGAAAAAAATGGAAAAACACTCACAGCTAATCCTGGAGACCGGATTGATGAGTCTAAAACCTTAGCTGAAAAAGCTAAACAAGTTGCGGTGGATGCTCCAGATATTACCGGAGATCATATTGTTGTTCCGACTTATTTTATGGTTGAATATCCTGATGGAGAAAGAAAAGCTCTTCATCATGTTAGAGATGCGGAAGAAATTTCTGATGTTATTCGTCAAGCTAGGATGGATGAAAATGGAAATCGAATTTGGTGGTAAATAGTGTTTATTTTAGGAAGAGAAGGGGGAATTAATGCCCTATCAAAGTTTAGAAGAATTACCTGATGCCATCAAATCTCATTTTACCAAGTTCGCATCTTCTCGATCTCACGGGTTTGACTGTCTTTGATGAATTGGGCAAGGGTAAGGATTTCGGGATGCTGCGATCGCTGAAGTGCTAGGTCTGCCATTGCGATCGCTCCTTCGTGATGGGGAATCATCATCACGGTGAAGTGTTGATCCGGTTGCCCCATCATCCCCCCCATCCCAGGAACGGCTTGAGGAAATTGAGTCGATGGAGAAGGAATCGGTGAGGCTTGAGAAGTCTGAGAAAAGGTCTTAAAGGCGAGGACTAAGGCTAAAGTTGTGGCAGTACCACCCGTTAGAAGTTCAATCATCAATGTGTAGAAAATAGACTTACGATTCATAATTTCACCTCACAACGTTCTCTGATGTAGAGCTTTCATTGGCTCAACATTATTGACCTAGACGTTAGTTTAATTATAACTAATTCCTATCAATGTAATTGATTGACCTAAGCAGCTTAGAATGAGAATCATTTTTATTAGAAAAAAACGGCTCAGATCTTTCAAGAATTTGACTACAATGCTGATCATTACGATTAATTCAGCAAACGAGCAATGACTCAAACTCCTTCGGTGAAAACTCAACAGATGCAGGTCGGTGGTATGGATTGCGGTAGCTGTGCAGCCAAGATCGAGGCAGGTGTACAGAAAATACCGGGTGTGGCACATATATCTGTGAGTGTGGCGACGGAACGTTTAAGTGTGACCTATGACCCAAAGCAGGTGAGTGAACAGGAAATCCGTGATCGCGTCATCTCTCTAGGCTTCACCATCATCAGCCCAGAGGCTCATGACCATAACCATAACCATGACCATGACCACAGCCATCATCACGGCTCAGGGGAGTTTAACCTGAAACAAGAACTGATTCCCGTGCTCGGAGTAGTTGTCCTGCTTGTGCTAGGAATAGTCTTTGAACAGCCACTTCACCATACACCCTACAGCATTGCTGAGTATGCCGTGTTCATTCCCGCTTATTTGATCAGTGGCTCAACAGTATTAAAAGCGGCGGGACGGAACATTCTCCGGGGACAGGTGTTTGATGAGAACTTTTTGATGACCATTGCGACGGTCGGGGCGATCGCCATTCATCAACTTCCTGAAGCCGTCGCCGTTATGCTGTTTTTCCGCATCGGAGAATTGTTTCAAGAATACGCAGTGGGTCGTTCTCGTCGTTCTATCAAATCTGTGCTGGAAGTTCGCCCCGACACGGCTAATCTGAAACTCAATGGCACTCTCAAAGCAGTCTCCCCAGAAATTGTTAATGTGGGGGATATTATTATTGTCAAACCTGGAGAAAAGATTCCCTTAGATGGTGAAATTCTCGAAGGCTATTCTCAAATCGATACTTCAGCATTAACCGGAGAATCCGTTCCCCGGACAGTGAAGGTCGGAGAAGTCGTTCTTGCAGGAATGATTAATCAAACGGGTGTGCTGACTGTACAAGTCACCAAACCCTTTGGGGAATCTTCCATTGCTAAAATTCTCGATTTAGTTGAAAACGCGACTAGCAAAAAAGCAGAAACTGAGAAATTTATTACCCAATTTGCTCGTTATTACACCCCCGTTGTCGTTGTTCTGTCCCTAGCTGTAGCCCTTCTACCGCCACTCTTCATTCCCAGTGCAACTCACACGGAATGGGTTTACCGCGCCCTAATTCTGCTGGTAATTTCCTGCCCCTGCGGACTCGTTATTAGTATTCCTTTGGGTTACTTTGGTGGTATTGGAGGCGCTGCTAAACGAGGAATTTTAGTTAAAGGTTCGATATTTCTGGATATTCTAACAGCAGTTAAAACCGTTGTTTTTGATAAAACTGGAACCTTAACTAAAGGTGTGTTTAAAGTGGCGAAAATTGTAACTCAAAACAATTTTTCCGAATTAGAACTGCTGAAGATAGCGGCTCAAACTGAATCCCATTCTAGCCACCCAATTGCAGAATCAATTCGAGAAGCTTATGGTCAACCCATTGATGATGCCGATGTCACGAACTATGAAGAAATTGCGGGTTATGGCATTCGGGCGACGGTGAACAATCAAGTTGTTCTCGCCGGAAATGATCGGCTTTTGCATCGAGAAAACATTGACCACGATACCTGCAATGTTGAGGGTACTGTTGTTCATCTCGCTGTTGAGGGACGCTATGCAGGCTATATTTTAATTGCCGATGAAATTAAGGACGATGCCGTTAAAGCAATTCAAGACCTTAAAGCTGTTGGTGTTGAACATACAGTGATGCTGACGGGTGACAACGGCATTGTTGCTAAAAGCATTGCAGAGCAGTTGGGTGTAGATTCCTATAAGGCTGAATTGTTACCCGAAGGAAAAGTAGAGGCAATTGAGGCTTTGCTGAGTCGATCTGGAAACAGCAAAGTTGCGTTTGTCGGGGATGGCATCAACGATACGCCTGTGATTGCTAGGGCGGATATCGGTATGGCGATGGGAGGATTGGGATCAGATGCAGCAATTGAAACGGCGGATGTGGTGATTATGACGGATGCTCCGTCTAAAGTAGCGGAGGCGATTCAAGTTGCTAAAAAGACTCGCCAGATTGTGGTGCAGAATATTGTACTGGCAATGGGAATTAAAGGGTTGTTTATCGGTTTGGGTGTGATTGGGATAGCAACCTTGTGGGAGGCAGTATTTGCTGATGTGGGAGTGGCACTACTGGCAATCTTTAATGCAACCAGAGTGCTCAAGTAACAAGGGAAGGGGTAATGGGCAGTTATTAGTTATCTGTTGGGAAATTACGAAATATTGAAGGATTTTATCTGAAAATCTGATTTCGGTTGTTATTTAAAACAAACTGAACAATCCATTTGTAAAAACTTGAACATTAGATCTGCCTTATGGATGAGGAATTCCTTTTTTTTCTATGCAAAATTAGAATCTATGAAAATGAAATTTAGAAGTTTGGAGAACACAACATGGTAACGACTTTAACGGATGCAAAACGGGAAGCAATTGGTCAAAAACTGGCAACCATGAAATCTGTCCAACAACTGTTAATCGAAACAGAACAGATGTTTATTCGGGAGTGTAATGTTCCTGAAATTCGTCAACAATTCCAAGAAATGTTAGATGATGACAACAAAAATATTGGCATCATTGATACCGTTATTACCCAATATGGCATTCAATCTCAACCGAAAGAACAAGCCACGAAAATGATTGATCTCGCCAAAGAGATGATGAACAAATCTGACTTAACTTTCTATGAAAAAGTGGCTCAACATGAACTGCTGAAGCATGGACAAGTCATGTCTGGTTTATTGGTTCATAAAGCGGCTCAAGTGGTCGGTGCTGATGTGGAAGCTGCTATTACACCTTTAAATACAGTTAACTTTGAAAACCGCGCTCATCAAGAAAAACTCAAAGGAATTTTAGAATATTTAGGAACCCAAGAATTAACGGGTCAAGCTCCTGATCAAAGTATTTGGGGACGAGTTCAAGATGCGATTGCAGCCTTATCTGGGGTGATGGGAAGTGCTGTTACCCAAAGTTCTGATAAGTCCGATATGAATATTCAAGATGTAATTCGGATGGATCATCAGAAGGCTAAAACGTTAATTGCTGAAATTGAAAATTGCAATGATTCTCAAAAAATTCAAGAATATTTCGGACAATTATACAAAGATTTAAGTGTCCATTCCGAAGCTGAAGAACAAGTCCTTTATCCTCAAGTTCGTTCTTTCTATGATGATACTCAAAATCTGTATAATGAACAAGCTGAGTTGAAAGTGGTTTTAGAAGAACTTAAATCTTTGAGTCCAACGTCCGCACTGTTCAAAGATAAAATTAAACAAGTCAAAGATATGGTAAATCACCATACTCGTGAGGAAGAAAATGATGTCTTTGCTGTAATTCGGCGCAATTTCTCAACCAGTGAACAAGAGCAGTTAGCGACTCAGTTCAAAGAAGCTAAAAAACAACTGCAAACTCAAATGGCTTCTCAAAAATAAACGCTTAAAATCCCAAGCTATTCAGGATTTTCATCTCATTTAACTCGCATTTTCACACAATAGGTTCTTGTAGAGACGCGCCAAAAGCCTACGGCATGGCTCCGCCCAGGCACGTCTCTACTTTATGTCTATTAACGCGAACCAAAATCACGAGTTCCAGGATATCCTGAAACCTCTGCTAACTTTTCTAAACTTTGGACTCCTGAATACATTTGACCCTTAACTTCCCAGGTCGGATAGCCTTGAATATTCTTAGATTTACACAAATCAGGCTGAGGATTTTTCCCCCCTTTCTCACATTCAATATAAGGCAATTTTTCCACCGCTTGTTTACCAAATAATTCTTTTTGTTCATGACAGTGACCGCACCAAAATGCCCCATACATTTTTGCTCCAGACTGCGTTAAATATTGAGCCAGTTCGATATTTGCCGGGTTAGAAGTGGTTGTGATATTAAAGGGACTTTTTTCAGCACGAGGGCTATTAATGGGGGAATAAACGGCTAAGGTTCCAATTAATGTGATCATTCCCACAACAACGGTAATAAAAAAGAGTTGACCTCGATCTTCCCAATCTCGACCTAATAAAGCTAAAACGAATAAACTGATTGAACAAACAGCAGAAGCAATACAATAAATACATAAAGATTTAATGACAAATGCCATTAAATACATGAGATAGCAACTGAAAACCATCATGGCGGACGCTTGAGCAAATATCAACAGCCATGTCCAATCTTCGGTTTTTGTTCTTAAACTTTTGTGCGTTTCTGGGTTAATTAACCAAGGCGAAACAGCCATCCCAGCCATGATTGTATACGCTAAAAATCCAAACAAAGCTAGAGGTAAACCAAAGACAACCGCATAGGGACTTTCCAGAACTTTATCACAACCTGTGACGGGACAAGCCGCAGTTCCCCCTGTTAGTTTAACAAAGGTTAAATAGGCAGTAATTACTGCACCAAAGGCTCCGAGACTAGCAATGATAAATCTGGATTTTTGCTGAATCCAAGGGGTTGAACGTCGGCGAATCATAACACTATTCTTGTGGGTTATACTGGAAAAAATTTTATATCCTTTTAGGGATTGTAACCCATGAGAATTTTATTAGTGGAAGATGAGCCCGATTTAGGAGAAGCGATTAAACGCATATTAACCCAAAAAGCCTACGTTGTAGATTGGGTTCAGGATGGGATAGAAGCTTGGGATTATTTAGAAAATCAATGGACACAATACACTTTAGCGATTTTTGATTGGTTATTACCGGGGTTATCGGGAATTGAATTGTGTCAAAAAATTCGACACAAAGGTAGTTTTATTCCGATTTTAATTTTAACAGCAAAAGATACGGAAGCGGATAAAATTATGGGGTTAGATGCTGGGGCGGATGATTATTTAGTGAAACCTTTTGGTATGGGAGAATTATTAGCTCGTTTACGCGCTTTACAACGGCGTTCTCCTCAACTTCAACCCCAAAAATTACAATTAAATCATTTTATCTTAGATTATCAATTTTATACATTTTCTGATCACAAAAATCCTGCTCATCCTTTAACCATTAGTTTAACGAATAAAGAATTTCAACTGTTAGACTATTTTATGCGACATCCGAACCAAATTGTTACTCGTGATCAACTTTTGGGTCAACTTTGGGAAGTCGGATCTGAACCGGAAAGTAATGTTGTAGCGGCTCAAATTCGCTTACTAAGACGGAAACTTTCAGAAATCGGTTGTGATCATTTGATTGAAACGGTTTATGGTTTAGGATATCGGTTTTTAATTGATAATGATTCATGAATCAAAACTCACTGTTTAAACGGACAAAACTACGCTTAACTTGTTACTATGCTGGGGTGATGGGAGTGATTCTTAGTATTTGCGGTTTAGGAGTTTATGAAGCGATCGCCCATGCTCATTGGATTACCTTAGATCGAGAAATAGAATCCGTTGCTGGCGCATTACATGATAGTTTAGAAACGGTTTTAAAACAACCCGGACAGTTAGAACCGGATGTTTTAAGAATTATTCCCGATTTATGTTTTATAGACTCTAAAAAAAGTGATAATATTCAGTTTATTTTTACTTATTATCCCCATAATAAATCCAATAAAAATGATATTTTAACTTATCCAAACTCAGAAGTTAATTGCTTACCTATTCTTGATGAAAAGGGCAAAGAGTTTCATCGGTTAGCTCCCTATCATAATCATTATTATTTAATTCATTTATTTAATAATTCAGGGGATTTAGTCGCCTTTACCGGAACCCATCACCTCGATGTATCGCCCCATGTTAGGGGAGAAGTTTGGCAAACCTTTACAGATCAAAAAGGAATTCGCTATCGTCAATATTCGTTGATTTTACATACTCGAAATCAGCAAAATTGGGGAATTTTACAATTAGGGCGATCGCTACAAGATTTTGATCAATATATGAATGTTGTAACCTTAATTTTAGTCATAGGTTTACCTTTAGCGTTAATATTAGTAGGGTTTGCAAGTTTGAAATTAGCTGGAATAGCCATGCAACCTATCTATTCTTCTTACCAACAAATTCAACAATTTACCGCCGATGCAGCCCACGAATTAAGAACACCTTTAGCCGCTATTTGTGCGACCGTAGAATCCACAATCAAACTCGAACCTTTGACCGAAACCGAAGCCAAAGAAACGTTAAAAACCGTAGAACGGCAAAATCATCGATTATCTAAATTAGTTCAAGATCTTTTATTATTATCTCGGATGGATCAAGAAAACATATCCCTCTCTAAAAAATTATGCTGTTTAAATGATTTAATCAGTGATGCTCAAGAAGAACTTGCTGCAATGGTATTAAATGCAGACCTATCTTTAAAAATAGATATTCCTGAAAAAGAACCGATTTATAGTGTAGGAAATGAGGAACAACTTTATCGGGTTATTTTTAATTTAGCCATTAATGCGATTCAATATACTCCCCCTAAAGGGCAAATTATTTTCTGTTTATATTCTAGTCATCAACAAGCGATTATTCAAGTCAAAGATACAGGAATTGGCATTCCTTTAACCGAACAATCTCGAATATTTGATCGCTTTTATCGGGTACATAGCGATCGCTCTCGCAAAACCGGAGGATCAGGCTTAGGATTAGCCATTGTTAAAGCCATTGTTAAAGCGCATCGTGGTAGTATTGAGGTAGAAAGTCAACCCGGAATCGGTAGCACTTTTACGATTCGATTACCCCTGAAACCAACTGCAACCCTTGTCTGTTATTCTAAAGGGAAAGCATCAGGATAATTTTCCGGTTAGATTATAAACATTTGCTATTTTTTCTAAAGTTTTTTAAACTCGATCTAGACTTTCTAGTTACTGGAGACTTTATACTAGAACTATTAATAGAAGTCTTAAATTAATCAGAGGAAATAGACTATGAAAATCAACCGATCTTATACTCAGATTAAAGGATTTGCGATCGCCACAGGTATTGCATTGATTTTTCTGGGTTATTCCCATCCTTTATTTGCACAGCCGAACTTCAATTCTTCCCAGCAAAATCTTACAGAGGACAATGATGTTGATCCCCCCTGTCGCGAACTGATTGGGCAAAATCATCCCATGATGGGTCAAGGTTGGTGGGGAAATTCTTCCGGGGGAAAAGGTCAATATTCCCGTTCAATGTATGATCCAAGTCGTGTAGAAACAATTCAAGGAACCGTAATTGAAATACAAGGCGGAAATCGTGGAAATCGAATGCCTCACGGGATGTATTTACTCATTAAAACTAATACAGAAACCCTCGGAATTCATGTTGGGCCAGTGTGGTATTTAGAACAACAAAACTTTCAAATTAAACCCAATGATGTTTTAGAAGTGACAGGAACGCGAGTGAATTGGGGAGGACAACAAACTTTAATGGTCGGAGAAATTAAAAAAGGAAATCAAACCTTACAATTACGGGATGCAAAGGGTTATCCTCGATGGATAGGATGGCAACAACAAACCCCTAGAAGTAATCGTTAATTCCCAAATATTAATTTGATCCGGTATCTTTGATCTTGAAAGGTCAAGGATAGCCAGATTTTAACAGAATTGGTCTTATAATTACCCTTGCTAACTCGCCGTTAAAAATAGATAATCGGTGTAACCTTTCTCTAAATTCTGATCTCCTTTGCCGTAAAACGTTGCAAAATCAGGAGTATTAAAAGCAGCATCTGTTGCCAAACGTTCAGCTAAATCAGGGTTAGCAATGAATAATTTTCCAAAAGAAATCAATTTCTTTCTGAGAGCTACCACCGCTTTAAACCATTGGTTGGAAATTGCGATTGCTGATAATGGCATTAATATTTCTAAAGAGGTTCAGCATCAGATTTTTAATCCATATTTGCCTTTATATTTCCACCTTACTAAATCTCTATGTTAGCTGCTTTCTCCAAACGATTCGTTTCGCTAGTTGCCTCTTTGAGTAAATCATCCCAATTATCAGGAGGATAGCCACTGTCAAGCATTTTCTTAAAAACTCGATAAGCGTCTGTATTACTATCGTAAGCTCGTTTAGAGTTTTCATCGTTAACCCAAGCGTAGACAATTATTTTGCTTTCTTGATGAAATCGAAAGAACAACCGATATTGTTGAAAAAATTTTGCTCTAAACCAGTGTTTGTAATCATCTCCAAGGGTACTCCCTTGACGATACTCGCTACGGGTTGGATCTTGAGGAATAGTATCAAATGCTAACTTTGCGATCGCAGCTAGACGCTTTGTAGCATTTTTCTTTTTGTAGTCTTGAGGATACTTCTGGCGCAACTGTTCAACCTGGGTCAGAAGTTCTTCAAACTGGTTAAGAAATAGAGGATGAGCAAATAGATTCCACCCATTAATGACAAGCGGTTGATTGACAAACACACTTACTCATCCTCATCCAAAAGTGGTGCATCCAGATCCAGATCAACATCAGAAACCAACGACTGAACACGGTTGACTAAATCAGAGCTAAGTGTTTCTAAGTGCTGAGGATTGTTTTTAATATCTTGTGCTAGAAAATTCAGAAATTCTCCAAGTATTGGATCATTTTCTGTTGTGTCAGTACGAGAAATGACGACTTGACCGTCAGACTGGAGGGTGTAGCAAATTTTATCACGTTTATTCAAGCCCAGAGCTTTGCGAATCGGCTCAGGAATTGTAGTCTGATAACGATCTGTGAGAGTAGATTCTGAGCATGGGGCGGGTTTTACAGTCATAGCGACCTCTAAACCGATGGATTAAACTGTATTTCTAAGGTAATGCAATTACATTGTCTTGTCAAGATTGACATGATTGAGACTTAATAATGATTCAGTCTATAAGCTGTAATATAATAAATCTATATACCCAGACACAAGAGATATAGTATGTTTGAAGTAGAAGAATATTTATTCCCAAATTCTGATACAGTTGAAGGTCATCCAACACATGATGAATATATTAATTGCCCTGCAAGCGCATTTCTGAAGTTCTGTGTCAGTGCAAAAGACTCTATTGAATATTGTAAAAACAACTTCCCCAATAACTATAACAATCCTGCGAATTTGACTCGGGATAGCAACATTATAACGCAGCATATTATAAATTCTACACTAGCACTCTTAATGGGGCACTTTGAAACGTATCAAAAATATTTATTTGCTGGCATATTTGAAAAGACTATATATTTACAAGATTTTAAGGCTGATGCTTTTTTTAATAGCTTAGGTTTTAAACATGGAATATTAGAAATTAAGTCAATTCATTTACTCGGATATAGAGGAGAAAGTGCAGTTACAACGGGAATTATATTAGCTGATACGTTTGTTCATACTGCTGCAACCCTCACTAAGCCAGATGCACAAAAAGTACAAAGGTTAAATGATTTTGCAGGAAAAAATATAATTTTCAAGAACAATTTTATTTATGAATTAGCAAAACGAATGCACAGAATGGTTAAAGAGGCAAACGCAAGGATAAGCAATCCTTTCATGGAGCGACTGAGAAGTGATTGTAATCAACAAGAACGAGACAGTATAAAATTATTTTTTGAAGTAAAAACTCTTGATCGTAAATGGAAAAATTTCAACTTTGAATAAAACTGACTCAATTCTCAGCTTATTCCTAAATCAACCCTCATCCTTTCCCCGAACAACGAACTGACCTGCTACCATAGTCATCAACTTGAACGACTCAAGACTCAATACCAGATTGTTTTAATTTTCCCAACATCAATGAGAACTTCAAAACTTTTATCTCGGACAAGCACTCAGTCAGCAAAATTTACCGTTTCCAGCTTAATTTTCTTTTCTTTACTCGTTTTTTCTCCCATTCCCACCCTCGCCCAAGACCCAGACCCCCAAGCTCAAAACACCAACCCAACGTTAAAAATCGGTGTAGTGCAACACTTTGGCCAAAAACCCACCGATCAACTCATTCTCAAAGCACAACCGGGAGATCACTTAACCCTAGAGTTTCAAACGCCCCAAGGAGACAAAGAACTGCATACGGAGACGGTGATCCTGAAAATCGGAGTTGAACCCCTCCCTGAACCTGAAGTTGAGGAAAGGGTGGTTTTGAGTACCCACCGCAGCTATGAAAATGCTGAAGAAGATGCTCAAAAATGGCGAGCGCTCGGTTTAGAAGTAGAATTAGCTCAACCGGATCGTTGGCAAGTTTGGGGGAAACGTAGCGTCTATAATACCCCCCTGCTGCGACGTTGGTTAATCGATAGTTTACAAGCCCAAGGTCATAAAATCCCTAGTTTGGAAACTCAAGTTCTCACCCAAAAACGTACCCCCTATTGGACAACCGCAGGATATCGTTACAACCGTAATCAACTGGAGATTACAACCCCCCAGAATGTGATTCAAGTGAGTCAAAAACCGAATGATCCCCAACCTCTGGTTTATGGGGGAAGTTTACAACTGCAACCCGATGCTTACGGAACCTACACCCTGGTTAATAACGTGCCATTAGAGACTTATTTACGGGGTGTCGTGCCACATGAAATTGGAGCTTGGCCCCCGGAGGCGTCTATCGAAGCCCAAGCGGTTTTAGCGCGAACCTATGCGTTACGAAATCTGCGACGATTTGAAGCGGATAATTATCATCTCTGTGCTAATACGGACTGTCAAGTGTATAAAGGGTTAACGGAAGTTTATCCCAGTACGGATGAAGCCATTGATGTTACGAGTGGTTTAGTTTTAACCTATAACAATCAATTGACGGATGCGGTGTATTTTTCCACCAGTGGGGGAGTTACTGCTAATTATAATGATATTTGGAATGGGGAACCGCGACCTTATTTACAAGGAATTATTGATGCTCCGAATAAAATTTGGGATTTATCTCAACAAAATTTAGCGTCAGAACCGAATTTTCGACGGTTTATGAATTTGCAAAAGGGATTTAATGAAACCGGAGAATATGATTTTCGCTGGCGAGAAGAAACAACTTTAGAATCCATTGCAGAACAATTGCGGTATTACTTGAAACGGCGCAATCTGCCTGATGCCAATTTTAAAAAAGTTCAAAAAATTGAAATTGTAGAGCGATCGCAAACGGGACGAGTTTTGAAAATGACGGTAACGACAGATCAAGGCGTTTTGGAAATTTCTAAGGATGAAATCCAAAGTGCTTTTTTACCCCCGATTAGCACGTTATTTTATATTGATCCGGTTTACAACCCTAACAAAACCTTGAAAGGTTACGTCTTTGTTGGGGGTGGTTATGGACATGGGGTAGGTATGAGTCAAACGGGTTCTTATCACTTGGCTAAATTGGGATGGTCAAGCGAGGAAATTTTAAACTTTTACTTCCCTGGAACCCAACTACAACCGTTTAATACTGTGATGCAGTTGGGACAATAACAAAAACTCCAAGTTCAACGTTGAAAGATATCAATAACGCTGAACTTGGAATCAAAAACTCATCATTAATATAAATCGTCTTCTTTGTGAGTTTCGATGACGCAATCAGAAGTGGGGTAAGCAACGCAGGTTAAAACATATCCTGCTTTGATTTGGTCATCATCTAAGAAAGACTGATCAGATTGGTCAACTGTACCTGATTCGATCTTACCTGCACAGGTTGAACAAGCACCCGCACGGCAAGAAGACGGTAGTTCTAGCCCCTGTTCTTCTGCAGCTTCTAAAATGTACTCATCATCCGGGACTTCAATGGTTTGATCGCCTTCTGGAGTTTTCAGTGTGACTTTATAAACAGTAGCCATGTAGTGATCCTCTCATAAATTTCGATAAAATTTGAAAAATCTCTTAGGCTTCACCAAAGCGTTCACTCGCCTTTGTTGACATCACAGATTTTTTTCACCCTTTGATATTAAGAGAAAAAGTGAAAGATGTAAAACAGGATTAACCTAAATTGTGAATGGGATTTATTATAATTTTTTATAATTATATCTTAATTGCTTATAGTTCACCTGTTGATGATTGACCCTAGAATTATCTCAGATCAAGGCTCTGAGAAAGGCATGAAGTTAGGTCAGTGGCAGTCCAAACTCTCAATTTTTCTTCCCTAGACCTTGACTTCAGCCTTTCAATTCATTGAAGTCGTTTGCCCATTAGGAGATCAAAGCTTAATGTTGAGTCAGATGGGTCAACCTTAAACTCTGAACCCTAACCCAAGGATTACATTTCACCTTCTTGGTGAGTCAGGATCGTGCAATCAGAAGTCGGTTTAGCAACACAGGTTAAAACCCATCCTTCTTCAATTTGGTCATCATCTAAGAAAGACTGATCAGATTGATCAACTGTACCAGAGACAATCTTACCTGCACAGGTGGAGCAAGCACCAGCACGACAAGAATAGGGCAGATCTATTCCTTCGTCTTCTGCAATATCTAAAATGATTTCATCTTCGGGGACTTGAATCTCGCGGTCGCCATCTGGAGTTTTCAGAGTAACTTTGTAAGTAGCCATGTAGTGATCCTCTCGTGAATTTCGACAAAACTATAAAAATCACTTATGCAAATCAAAAGCGTTAATTAGCCTTCGTTTGCATCGCCGATTTATTTTACCTCTCGATATTAGAAGAAAAAGTGAAGAATGTAAAACCTTGTTAAGCGACCTTTTGAAAGGGATTTATTATAAATTTTTCTAATTACATCTTGATTACTTATATCTAGTCTTTGTGTCCCAGGGAGAAGAGCAGATTAGAGAAACCAGGGGAGAATGGGACAGATGGGGTTTTAGTTGCTGGTTAAGTGGGTGTAGGGTATTAAGTCGGATGAATATTTGAGATCAGGAGTTGGTGATCATGAGTCAATCTTTAGATTTATCTTGGGGTAAGGTTTCTCAACCCCTAGGAGTGGGTATTGTTGGGACAGGATATGCAGCAAAAATGCGAGCAACAGCCTTAAAGGCCGATGAGCGATCGCAACTTGTGGCCATTTCGGGTCATACCTCCGCTTCAACCCTTGCGTTGAGTCAAGAATTTGATGTGACAGTATCGGCATCTTGGACAGATTTAGTCCAACGACCGGATATCGATTTAGTCATGATTTGTACAATTAATCGAGATCATGGCCAGATTGCTCGTCACGCCTTAGAACAGGGTAAACACGTCGTTGTCGAATATCCCCTGAGTTTAGATCCCCAGGAAGCAGAATCTTTAATTACCCTCGCCCAAGAGAAAAACAAACTCCTCCATGTTGAACATATTGAACTCTTGGGGGGACTGCACAACGCAATCAAAGCATCCCTAGCAGCTATTGGTCAAGTATTTTATGTTCGCTATGTCACGTTTAACCCCCAACATCCAGCCTCTCGGAAATGGACATATCAACCGTCTTTATTTGGGTTTCCCCTGAGTGGAGCTTTGTCCCGTTTGCATCGGTTTACGGATTTATTTGGAACCGTAGCCAGTGTTAACTGTCAAAATCAATATTGGGAGATTGAACCGGATCTGTACAAAGCTTGTTTATGTCATGCCCAGTTAACCTTTAATAATGGCATCCTGGGAGAATCGGTTTATGGTAAAGGGGAGGTTTTTTGGCAGTCGGAAAATACGTTTACCCTCTATGGAGAACAGGGAACATTAATTTTTACCCCCGAAAAGGGCCAACTGATTCAAAACGATACCATTCAAACCCTTGAAGTTGCTTCTCGTCGGGGATTATTTGTTAAAGATACCCAAATGGTTTTAGATTGTCTCTACCAAGGAACCCCCCTTTATGTAACACCAGAAGCCAGTTTATATAGTCTAAAAGTGGCTGAGGCGGCCCGACAGTCGAGTTTATCCGGGCAAAAATACAATCTAAATCCCTAGAAGATTTTCTCTGTTAGAAGCTGAAATTGATCGGGATATCCTCAAAAATCACATTAAAATCCGTAATTTTAGCTATTCTATCAGAGATGTTTTTCAAGAGTTATGCGATCGCTATTCGCCACAAACGAGGTTAACCGATATGTCCATTAAACCTAGCCAATTAATCATAGCAGGTGGAATCGGGGTGATTGCTGGGGTAACAATTGCTGTGATGACGGTTCAGTCTCCCTCATCGAAATCGTCCCCTACTCCTCAAACCCAGTCTCCTCGACCTTCTGAACCCCCCATTACCTCAGTTCCCGCATCCGTTCCCAACACACCACCACCATCGGAAAGTCGTCCGATTGCTGTCATTAAACCCCCTGTGGAGGGTTGCAAAGTTAGCACAGCCGTTGTCAAAGATCCCGATCCACCATTGAACGTTCGTTCAACACCGGAAGTAACAGAGGGTAATATTGTCGGTCAATTGAATAATAATACCTTTGTTTTTGTAATTGAAGAAAAAAGTAGACTTATTGCCTGTAGACTTATTGCCTACAAAAGTTGATGATATTCACGTGAATATAAATTCAAAACAAAATATTAAATATCGCTTTGGTAAAGCCATAAGGCGACGTCGCCGAGAGTTAGACCTATCTCAAGAAGATCTAGCAGAACGCTCAGAACTTCATCGCACCTATATTTCGAGTATAGAGAGAGGTCAGCGAAACCCCTCTTTAGAAAATATTGAAAAGATAGCACAAGCTTTGAGGATTTCTATCTCTGATTTGTTTGCAAAATATAGTATAGAGGAAGAGAAGGAAACGGATGAGTAAGGAACATTGGTTTTTAAAACAAGAAACAGAGAAGGATACGAAATATACAATTAAAGGTAGTGAGGTTTACCAAACACTATATCCACAAATTAAAGATAAGATTGATAAAAATGAATCAGTTATTGATATTCTCACTTGGATAGAGGCAGAAGTAAAAACAGCTTATAATGAAGCTTATAAAGGTTCTGAAATCGAGCTAACCCAAGGTGCACTGAATAATTGTAGAGGTCAATGGAATGAATTCTTAATTACTAGCTTTTTAGCTGAAATTGCTATAGATTTCTATTCAACTCATAAACTCTATTTTGTACCTTTTCGCTTAGCACGTTCTGGGGAAACTAATAAAACTGTTAAGAAACCGAAATCACAAAAAAAGGGAACGAGTCAGGAAACTGTATCAACTGAGGAAACTGTATCATCAGAAGCAGCATCCAAGTTTTTAGCACTCTTTCATAAAGATGAATTTAAAGAGAACAAAGGCTTACACCATATTAATCAATTCAAAGATAACATATTTTTTTCGAGTCCTGACTATGTTTTATCAATCTTAGATGATCAAGGCTTGTTTAATCAGATTCAACCTTTATTAAATCAACAAGCAAACGAAGCGGAATCTTTAGGAACTGAAATTTATAAATTATTACAAGGTAAACTAAAAGCGCAAGAAGTTAAAGCAGTCCTATCTGTCAAAATTTCTAACCGTCCAGATCGTCGTTATCAAGCATTATATGAAACAGCAATGATCAAAGCGATTGGATATGCTTGTGGGCAAAACTGGAAATATTATATGGTTACGGCAAAACAAGCTTCACTATCAGATGTAAAAATTTTTACTAAAGGAATTGCACCTCATGGAATCGCCATTAAGCGAGAATTGATAAGCGTAGATCAGGTTTACTCCTGTTCTAATAAACAAGATTTGATCAAGTTAGTCGAAGATGCTTTACCCTAATCATTAGGATTAGATCGTATATTTTTCAGAACTACTATAAACCAATGGTAATTCTAATTGGTGAATCATAGGAACTTTATAGGTTAAATATTTTTGGCTTAGAAAATCTAAAATCGTTTCAGCGATACCTCTAGCTGCTAAATAAGGAACACCATTACCAATCGTTTTAAACATACTACTGAGACTCATTTTAGAAGGTAATACAAATTCTTTAGGTAAAGATTGTATTGCCAGTGCTTCTGCTGCTGAAATACGGCGAATTTTATAGGGATGGAGATGAACTTCATTATTACCATAACAAGCGGTTGGAGAATAACGCCATCGATGAAGACGTTTATAGGATTTTTTGCAATCATCTCCTTCAGGAATGATACTAAACTTAGCTAAACCTGCTCTGGGTTTAAAATAGTGTTCTGCGTTAGGATGAAAAACAACATTATTTTTTCTAAACCAATATTCAACCGTTAATTCTTCAGGAATACCCGGAGGACAATCTAAAACAGAATTTTCTACAAATGAATCTAATTTAGGCCAGGAATAAGAGAAAACCTGATCTCTAGGATAGATAATATGTTGTTTCCAAGGAAATAAGCCATCAGGAATTACTGAACTATAACAGCTATCAAAACCTATATTATTGAGTAATGATTCTTGAAAACCAATTAAGATCAGTCGATCTCGATCTTGGGGAACTCCATATTCAATGGCATTAATTAAACGTTCGGTCAAACGATAATTATTGAACGTAAGTTTTCGCTTCATTTCTTCATAAAACATTCGGTGTTTTTTCGTAGACCATAACCCCTTAACATTCTCAAAAACAAAAAAATCGGGTCGCTGCTGACAAATTAACTCAACGTAACACGCTGTCAATTTTCCTTGATCACCATTTTTACCTCGATTTTTCCCCCCTACAGAAAAATCAGGACAGGGAGGGCCAGCAATAAAACCAATTAAATCTGAAGTTTGGCGAGTTTGTTTAACTAAAACTTGTAAATGCTCTTTTCGATTTCCTTCTGTTAAGTTAATAATATCATCCTCAAAATATCCATATTCGGGTTCAGGAATTCCTAAGATTTGTCGAGAGTAACAATAAGCCTCTAAAAATGGCGGGTAAATTTCATTAACAAAAGCAACATTAAAGCCACTATGTTCAAACCCTAAATCTAAAAAACCTGCGCCAGAAAAAAAAGAAAATAATTGAATATTCTTAGAATTCATTATATTTAATGTAAAATTTATTAAAGATATTAAACTTTTTATATGGAATTATATTTTGGTTCACTCCCACTGCATAAAAAGGGCGATCGCATTCAATCACCCCCTTCATTATACTAATCGATTGTCTAAAGCGATTAAACCTTTGCGTCTTCCTTAACTAACTTATCCCAACCTAAATCCTTGAGACTGTTATTCCGACGTAACGGACGAGTGACTAACTCCAGAATATCCCGTGCATTTGTGAACCCGTGAGTTTGAGCAAAGGTAAACTCCACCGACCATTTCGTATTAATACCCCGTGCTTCTAAGGGGTTAGCGTGAGCCATTCCGGTGATTACTAAATCCGGTTTTAACTCATAAATTCGTTGAATTTGATTGTAATTATCCGGTTTTTCCACAATTTTTGGCAGAGGAACTCCCATCTCCTGACAGGTTTTTTCTAACAGTTTCAACTCCGCTTCTTGATAGCGTTTATCCATGTAAGGAATGCCAATTTCTGGGCAAGTCATCCCGCAACGAATTAAAAATCTCGCTAAGGAAACCTCTAATAAATTATCCCCCATGAAAAATACAGATTTACCCCGAATTAACTGGATATAATCTTCTAACCCTGCCCAAATTTGCGCTTCTCGTTCCTCTAAACCCTTGGGTTGAATATTAAAAACAGAACAAATTTTTTCAATCCAAGCACGGGTTCCATCGGGGCCAATAGGGAACGGTGCACCAATTAATTTACACTTACGACGCCGCATTAAAGTGGTAGCCGTCCGAGATAAAAACGGATTAACACCAGCCACATAATACCCTTCTTCTAACACAGGTAATTCAGTATAACGTTTGGCAGGTAACCACCCCGAAACTTTAATCCCTTGTTTCTTTAATTCTAAGGTTAAATTCGTCACAACGGGATCAGGTAAAGACCCAAATAAAACTAAGGGTGGATGGTCAGCATATTCCGATTCTTCTTGAACCACATCTTCTTTTTTCTTGCCAAAATGCAATAACTTTTGAATTGCATTCCGTTCATGTTTTTCTGTTTCTGCCACTGGAGCTTTATCAGGACAACGGACTGCCATTGCGGCTAATACCGTATCTTCCCCTTGAGTAAAAGCATAATCTAAGCCATTAGCCCGTGCAACCACAATCGGAATTCCCAGTTCTGCTTCTAATTTCGGCGCTAATCCTTCCAAATCCATTTTAATAATTTCAGTGGTGCAAGTGCCGATCCAAACAATTACACTGGGATTGCGATCGCGTTTAATTTGTAAACACAACCGCTTTAATTCATCATAATCATTGAGTTTAGCGGAAATATCCCCTTCTTCTAATTCTGCCATGGCATAACGGGGTTCAGCAAAAATCATCACCCCCATTGCATTTTGCAGGAAATAGCCACAGGTTTTTGTGCCAATTACCAAAAAGAAACTATCTTCAATTTTTTGGTATAACCAAGCGACACAACTAATCGGACAAAAGGTGTGATAATTTCCAGTTTCACACTCAAAGGTTAACCCTTCCGGTTGTGGTTGAGCAACGGTCATAATTTTTTCCTCTTAATCGAATGTTAGTTAATCAAAATTAGACAAGAGTATCCATGACTTAAAATCCTGCGGATTCAAAGTCCAACCTCGATTAAGAATTAGGGAAACTAAACCAGGAAATTATTTAAAATCTGACAGGGAAATTTCGTCATCATCTGAAGAACCGGTTAATCCGTCGATATCAATATCGTCCATATCTCCAGTTGTTAAATCACCCATATCGTCGAGATTAAAATCCCCTAAATCATCGGATGAAAAATCATCATCCCCTAATCCTAAATCGTCTAAATTATCTCCGGTATCGAGATCCAGGCCATCGGAAGAGTTATCTTCCCCCAATCCTAAATCACCCAGATCATCATCCAGACTTGAATCTGTATCTCCTAATTCCAACCCTCCTAAATCATCAGAACCAAGGTCGTCAGCTTCTAGGCTGATTTCTCCATCTAAGTCATCTGCGGCTAAAACTTCCGACTCTAAGCTGAGATCGTCCATTCCATCTGAACCCAGATCATCGGAGGATTCCAAACCAAAATCGATATCATCGCTTGTCTCCGTGTCTTCACCCAGTTCCGTATTAACGTTGTCGTCCCAGACATCAGATTCGGTATCAATGTCTAATTCAGCCGATTCCGTTTGCGAATCTAAGCTCAAATCGAAATCATCAGATGTCATCTCATCGGAGTCTAAACCCATGTCTAGGTCATCAGCACCCATCTCATCGGAATCTAAACCCATGTCTAGGTCATCAGCACCCATCTCATCGGAATCTAAGCCCATGTCTAGGTCATCAGCACCCATCTCATC
>NZ_LN889757.1 GCF_900009145.1 Planktothrix tepida PCC 9214 | reverse complement strand
GTCTATCAACTAAGCAAGATAGAGGAAAAATATAAGAAATATATGAGAAGGAGAAAATTTCCCATTCTCTCGATTATTCCGCTTGTGGCTGAACGGGTAGGGTAAAATAAAAGGTGCTTCCTGTGCCCCACACACTCTCTACCCAAATCTGTCCCTGGTGCTGTTGAACTATACTCTTGCAAATAGCAAGTCCTAAACCCGTTCCTCCCTTTTGTCGGGAATCCTGTACATCCACCTGCTGAAATCGACCAAAAATTGTTTCGAGTTTATCCGCAGGAATCCCTCGTCCGCGATCGCGAGTAGAAAAGAGAATATAAGGGAGTGGGGTATGGGTGTTCTCCCTGACTTTCTCCCTGTTTGAATCCTTCGCTTCGATAACCTCTGCCTTTACCGACACTGTACTACCCGCAGGCGAAAACTTGATGGCATTGCTCAATAGGTTAGTTAAGGTTTGCACGATCGCGTCTGGTGCAGCCCATACCGAGACAGAAAGCGGTGTCCAATCGAGATGAATTTTGGCAGTATCCGCTAGAGGCTGCACAGTTTCAACGGCTTGCTCGATCAGATCCGTCACCTCGCAAGCTTCCTTCACCAACTCGGTTTTTTGCGATTCTAATCGTTCTAAATCGAGGATGTCATTCACCAATCGCACCAGTCGATCACTATTATTGAGGGCAATTGAAATCAGATGGTTAAACTTTTCAGAATTGTTGTGATAGATTCCCGATTCCAAGATGCCGAGAGAACCGTGAATGGCAGTCAGCGGGGTTCGTAGTTCGTGACTGACAATGGAGATAAATTCATTTTTCATTTGTTCGATCGCATAGCGATCGCTAATATCTTGAATTTGGGCAATAAAGTAAATAGGATCTTTCCGGCTATCTCGGACAACCGATACATTCACCAGAGCCCAGACAATATGACCTTGTTGATGCAAATACCGCTTCTGCACTTGGTAGATGTTAATTTCACCTGCGATCACTCTTTGTACTTGCTCTAAATTCGTTGCCACATCATCAGGATGGGTAATTTCTGGAAAAGTTTTGGTCAGCAATTCCTCTTGAGAGTAACCCAGGATGTGACAAAGCGATCGATTGACACGAATAAATTGACCTTGAAGTGCTACTAATGCCATGCCGATAGGAGCATCTTCAAAGGCGCTGCGAAACCGTTCTTCACTGCGTTGGAGTTCCTGGGTGCGTTCAGCAACCTGGTGTTCTAGCTCTCTGGAATAATCGGTTAAAATCCGCTCGGCTTGTCGTCGTTTCGTGATATCTTGAAAGGCAAGAATAGCATAGAGAAGATTGCCTGCTGCATCGAAAAACGGAATGGCATGAACCTCCAGCGCTACTCGCTCACCCTTGACTTCAATTTCCAGATCATCTACGAAAGTTGTCTCGCCGAGCAGTGCTTGTGTAACTGGCAACTGCTCTACAGGATAAAGCTGATCGGTTCCCGCTTGATAGATTTGATAGGCTTGGCAGAGTTGTTCAAAAGGCAAGTTGGAAATATTTCCTTGCCCTAAAATGGTTTCACCCACTTGATTGAGGAGAATTTGATTTCCGGTGCTATCAAAGACACTGATTCCTACTGGAACGTTGTGCAGAAGATGCTCAAATCGTTGTTCGCTCTCTTGCAGCGATCGAAATGATGTTTCTAGCTGATGGGCCATCCGTTGAAAAGCGATCGTTAGATGAGCGACTTCACCGACTCCACAGGTTTCGACGGAATAATCTAACTGTCCGGTGGCGATCGCGTCTGCGGCTTGCTGCAATCGATAAATAGGTCGGGCAATCCAACGAGCACTCAACATTCCTGTCCCTGCTGCCACGACTAAAGTTAGCCCACACAACAGCCAGGTTCGCTGGGTATTAGCACGAATATCTGCCATAAAATCGGATTCGGGAATGATCACCACCACCAACCAATCCAAACCATATCGATCTTGGTAAGGAGTCACCCGAACAAAATGTGGCTCGTGGTTACTCATCAGCGTCAATTGTTGGGTTGTTTGCAGGGTACTCAAGTTGCCAAATTTGTGGGTAAGTTGCCGAGCAATATCTCGTGTTCGGGTATCCTTGCTATTTACCGCTAATAATCGCGTTGGTTCCCCTAAAGCTGGCTTCACAAAGGGTATTTCTAGGGTGGATGTGGCAACCAAATTGCCAGAACGCTCCATGATAAAAGTCTGTCCAGAGGGTGAGAATTTTAGCTGATTCAGAAAGGTATTGAATCCAGCCAGGGTAAAATCAGAAGCAAAAACCCCGCGCCATTTTCCGGTAGCGTCGTAGATGGGAGCGAGGGCGTAAATTCCTAAAGTCGGTAAAATCTTGTAAACAGAAATGGGCGACCAAGTTTGTTGACGGGTGGCTTTGCCATAGCGATACCAAGGAGTTGTGCGGTTATCAATCTTGAAGGTATAGATGAGTTTGCGAGGATTGCCTTTGGGGTCAACCAAATAATATTTCCGTTTACCGAGATCGTTACTTTTCAAACTATAGAAAAAAGGGATACCAACGGACAAGTTTTCCCCAGTAACTTTTTCCGATTCTTTGACAGTTTCCTCACTCTGAAAACGACCATAAGCAATGACTTCTGCTTCCTCGTTGCTAAAGAGGATACCTTCGATTAAGGGGTTAAGGGTAACTTGTTGCCAAAATAGCTGTTGTAGCTGCTCAAAGTTTTTTAGGTCAAGGGTTCCCTGCTGTACTGCCAGATGGTTTGCGGCTACAACGTCTTGGGGGGTGTGCAGGTAGATGGTGAGGCGATCATGAATCCGTAGCGATACCTGTTGTGTGAGTTGGTCTGCCAGTTCCCTGACTGATTGCTGTCCACTTCGATCAGACAAATAACCGACTATCCCAACCGCTCCCACCAATTGCAACATAAAAGGAACCGTCAGTAACACTCGGATCGGAAT
This sequence comes from Planktothrix tepida PCC 9214, assembly GCF_900009145.1. Lineage (NCBI taxonomy): Bacteria > Bacillati > Cyanobacteriota > Cyanophyceae > Oscillatoriales > Microcoleaceae > Planktothrix > Planktothrix tepida. The sequence continues at coordinate 5,202 of NZ_LN889757.1, read as the reverse complement.
GTTTGCCAAGCCCTGATAGCAGCGTTGAAGTAAACTTGCTCTTTCGGTCATAAGGCAATCATAATACTATACCAGTTTTTTCAAACTATAAAATAAACACAAATCGATTTGTGACAGCTTTATTATAAAATGGTTATTAGCTTTTAGAGATATTACAGATTCAAGAAATAAACCCTCAAGAAACTCCCTGTAGATGATGTCAGACAAGCTGCTAAATAAGTTTAGTTTTAATCACCATACTCAAGGAGATAAAAACATGACACCCTTAATTTTAAATAACCCAGAAATTGCCCCGATTACCGATGAACAATTTTATCAACTTTGTGTCGCAAACCGGGAATTAAAATTAGAACGAACCGCCAAAGGAGACTTAATTATTATGCCACCCACAGGGGGAACAACCGGAAACCGGAATTTAAAATTAGCTCAACAATTAGCCAATTGGACGGATACTGACGGAACCGGAATAGGGTTTGATTCTTCCACTTGTTTTAAACTTCCTAATGGTGGAGAGCGTTCCCCCGATGCGGCTTGGATATCCTTAACCAAATGGGAAGCTTTAACCCCTGAACAGCAAGAGAAATTTCCCCCCATTTGTCCTGACTTTATCATAGAATTGCGTTCCCCTAGCGATTCTTTAAAACCTTTACAAGAAAAAATGCAGGAATATATGGATAATGGTTGTCGGTTAGGTTGGTTAATTAATCGCCAAAACCGTCAAGTTGAAATTTATCGTCAGGGACAAGAAAAGGAAATTTTAGAGAATCCTTCAACCTTATCAGGAGAAGATGTTTTACCTGGATTTGTTTTAAACCTTCAATTCATTTGGTAATGGGTAGCTGGATGTCTAAGCCAGGAGGTCACACCCCCCTGACTCGGCTACAAAACCGTGCAATTTTATCAGAGGAAGCTGTTTTGGCATCATGGCAATGTCCATGAAGTAATTGAAGGTTGTCGTAACGATCCTTACCGCCTTATGTTGCACAATTTCGCTCGGATCTCGGCATGGGGGGAATTTGGCGAGCGCCCTTAGCGTAAGTTTCTGTACGATTGCTACCAAAACCCTTCTCTACAGCTAACTTTGATTCGTTGATGGAGGCTGAGGAATTTCATCTGCGGTTAAGGTGATCACTTTTCCATCTTGCCAAATACTAATGGATTCTCCTAATTTCCGATGTCTATCTAAAGCTTTAGCAATAGCAACTTTAACCCCCGCATCAATTTTTTGATGAAGTTCTGTTAGGGGAATTGGGGGGTTATTTTCAGAGGGTGATTTGATTCCAGATGGCGGGTTCATAAATCATTACATCTTGGTTGTTTGCGAATGCAGCCACGAGTTGAGGACTATTCCTAGAATTATCGTAGACTATCCAAGTATCGCACAGGGATAAATACAAATCAGTTAGGTTTTTCCGTCCCCGTTCATAACGACGGCGAATGACATCTTCTGGGATATTATGACCCCCACTTTCTACCCGTCTGCGTACCCTGGCAATTGCTAATTCTGGACTTTGGAGCCAAAAATAAATTAAGTTAATCTGATAACCTTTACTTTTACAATTGGCTAGAAATCTGGCAAAGCTTCGCGCGGCTAGAGTCGTTTCAAAAGCAAAATCAGCTTCAGCATTAACTAAAGTTTCGAGTCGTTCTAACATTAATCGTCCGGCTTGAATCGCTACGGATTCAGGGTTAAAGGGTGAAAGCCCCGCCGCAATTTCATCAGCGTTTACATATTCAAACACTTCAAGAAAGCTCGGTAAAATTTGCAAAGCTGCGGTGGTTTTTCCTGAACCATTTGCGCCACAAATTATGTATAAATTGGGCATTATTTGAGTTAAAGTTTGATTGAGATAGAGCCGATAAAATTTTCAAATCATCTCAGTCAATCATATCGTTGTTTAGAATTTGTTTTTCACTCAACGGGAAAATCCTAATTTTTTACCCAAGTCCGACTCCCGCCAAAACTGCTGTCTTTCGCTGTGAGTCATGATTTTTGTTGTACCCGCTTTAATCTGATTGGTTGTCAATTCTTTCTTGTTCATTTTCATCCCCAAAACTATCTATCATATTTGGTGTTTTTATGCGGTTTTCTAATAAGTCTAATGTGTCTTTGTCCATCTTGGGAGTGACTAGAATATTAAGTTAAATTTATCAACCCTTCATCGGACTATTCTTCAACCAAATTAGAAAGCAAGCCCGTAATCTCGTGTTGTACCCGTTGCCGATTATCGTCATAAATCATCAAAGTATCAAGTTGCTTGTGCCGCGATAATTTTTGTACCTTCCGCACATTCCCGTCCGTCGCATCGAGTGCAGCAGTAATGGCACTGTGACGAATCCGGTGGGGGGACATTTTCTTGGTGACTCCGGCGGCTTTACAGTATCGACAGACAATCACTCGGATGGCTTCTCCACTGAGACGATGACCTTTATTATGGAAATCCAACGCGGTGAAGAGCGGTTCATTCGGGGTGGTTTTCTTTCGACAAGCCAGCCACTCCGATAGAGCTTGAACCGTACCCGGGGATAAGTCAATGAGTTCCTGATAACTGCCACGGCCTTTACCCAAAATCGATAAAGTCCGGTTGTGAACGTCAAAGTCTGCCACATTACATTTGACCAGTTCCCCCCGGCGTAGGGCATTGTCCCAAAGCAACCGGAGAATGGCGTAATCTCGTTTCCCTAACGGGGTGTTGCGTTGGCAACTCTCCAACACCTTTTTATAAGTCAAACTATCAATCCCGGTTGTATCCCGATATCGCCCCATCAGACGCTCTCCTTTGATATCTTCCAAGGAATATTCACAGACTCCTAACTTGCGTCCCATCGCAGTCAGAGATTTAATCGCAGCTAACCTGCGATTCACCGTTGATTCTTTTAGGCCCTTCTCAATCAGCCGAGATTTATACCGCAGAACCACGGACACCGCTTGTTTTTGAGTCAGGTGCAAAAATTCCAGCACCGTGTCTGGGGTGGGCGGTTTCCCCGTCATCAGGCGGAAAAAATCATTGATGTCTTTTTCGTAGGCTTTGCGAGTATTGGGGCTGCGTTTGTCGGAAAGGAGGTGCGCCAACACATCAAAGTCCTGGGGAAGATCAAAGGAGGTTTCAATTTTGGCATTGAGGGCAATTTCCAGACGTTCTAGGGAGGGGTCGGTGGGTGACATGGGGGAGTCCGTGCGTTTGTTGTAACAATAATTTCCGCAAACGGTAAAGGATGAAACCCATTGTAGAAGAGAGTTAGCAGCGTTTTTGCAGAAGTGATAAAAAAACACACCCCAAGGGGACGGAAGTAGAGATGGATGGAGGTGTGAAGCTGTAAGCAAGGAAGATTATTAGGTAGAAGGATTTAACGCTGAACACTGCAATAGTCTATCTAACCCAATTTAAGGCGACCTCATGAAATAATTTTCAGAAGGGTAAAGGATATCTAAGTCCATTTTCTGATTTGTAACTCCTCAACAACCTGCTGATTATTGACCGTTACAACCTCTAACCCAGTTAAATTCTGCACAAAACTCGCGGCGGGATGCTGACCTGTCTGTAATTCATCAAATACCCCCTGCGGAATCACCACTTTCCCAAAAATTTGAGGCAATAAATCAAGAAGTTCAACCTTGGCTAACTCACTAATGGGTGTTGTATCAGAAACAATAATCATTTAAAAACCTTGCTGATTCAAAATCAATTCGGCTTGTTCAACTTCTTGACGTAATTCCTCCAACTCCTGCGAATCATCAAAAATAGAAATTCCCCATTTATTCATAATTTTAATCAGGTCTAACCGAGAAACCCCCATAATTTTTGCAGCCCTACCACTGCTAATTTCTCCTATCTCCAATAAAGCCATAACATACCCCTGTTTCGCTTTTTGTAAAGCTTTTTCTCGATTCTCAGCCGAAACCTGAATATTTTCTAACGCTTCATCAGCAATTGTTAAAGCCATCCTCAAACTCTCCCAACTCTCCAGTTATATTTTAACCTTAAACCCCAAACCCTCAACACCGAATCCAGAGCTTGTTCAAAAGATTAGATTAAAAGATGCTGATTAATTTGGAAATTATCCAACTCCACCACTCTCGAACCCCTCATTAATTTTTGAGGGAGATGATGAGGAAGTTGCACAATTACTTTCAGGGAGGAGTCTCCTAAATCCGCTTAAATTTTGATGAGCCTCGTTGTATTTTTTTCCCTACCTCTCTCACTACCTATTCGGTATTTTTACTCAGAATTTAATGAGGTTTTTCTGCACTTTTTTGAGTTTCTTGTACACTTTTTTGAGTGGGTTTTGCACTTGTTCTCACTCACTCCCTTTAGTTTCGCCCTAGTTTTCGGTGAGGATGAGTGCAGAAATTACTCAAATTTTACTCAAATTTTACTCAAATTTTGCTCAAAATCACTCGCCAGCAACTCAAGAAAGTTTTAACCCCTACTTCAGGTTTTGAGAGGAGAATTGAAGGAGCAAGCAATAGGATTGTCTATACATAAGTATATCTAAAGTTAGAGTTAGGTTCGGAAAAATCTTGGCTAATTTAAGGCTATTATGAACAAGTCGAAAACTCCCAATCCTAATCACAATCAACCTAAACTCAAACAAATTAATGTGCGCGTTAGCGAAGCTGAGTTACTTTTGTTGCAGCAATATTCAACAGAGTGTAAGCTTTCCATCTCTGAGTATCTGCGGCGTTGTAGTTTGAAACGAAATTTACCTCGCCCTCCTACTTGTTCCCATTCCTCAAAGACAACTCTTTCTATATTGGTGTCAAAGCTTGTTGAGGAACTGAGTGCGTTGAGTGCGATCGCGCGCAGCACCAACCACCCTGATATTAGTGAACGGGCGGTTACCATTGCCCAACTGCTGTCAGAAATTTATAAGGTGTCTTTATGATTGCCAACATTACCCGTGGCTCTAACTTTACTGGAGTATTGCGCTATGTGATGGAGAAGCCCAATGCTGAATTGATGATGACTAATGTAGCGAGTGCATATGGAGAATTAACCGATTTAGCCAAGGCGTTTCGAGTCACAGCAGCAACTAATCCTAGAGTCAAAAAGCCAGTGTATCACCTTAGCATTTCTCCAGCACAAGGAGATACTTTATCTACGGCTCAATGGCTTACATTGCTCAAGGATTTATTAAAGCAACGCCATCTAGCAGAGCATCAATATATTGCGGTACTTCATAGGGATGCCACTTACCCCG